>CAZZAC010000028.1:0-15251 GCA_964652095.1 uncultured Dehalococcoidales bacterium
ATATAAACCATCAAGTCGAGATTCTCAATCTGGTCAAGAGCCTTTGCCTGGAGCAGAGTTTGACCGTCATTATCGCTTTACATGATTTGAACTTAGCTGCCCAATACTGCGATTGGATGGTCATGCTAAATGGAGGGAAAGTTTACGTTGAAGGAACGCCACTCGACATACTCACAGCGCCGAATATCAAGAATGTTTACGGAGCCGAAGTATGTGTCTATCCCCACCCCATTAATAAGCTGCCTACCACCCTTATCACGGCAGGCGGGAGTCACGGAACGAGCTGACATAAACCCTCTCTCGTCAAGGGAGAGGGTCTGGGTGAGGGTAAATTTCACCCTCAGGTATACTCTGGACCTCCGCCTCGCCGCCTAGTTGCCCATACAGCCAGTGCCACTGAAACCAGCACCAGCAAGCCTATTATGGCTATTTTCTCGGCTGCAGTAGTGTTGACGGCTATGGTGCTCATGGCCACAGCGGGTACCAGCCCAGCCCGCACTATCGGCTTGAGGCTGGGGTGCTCAGTTATGAACTCAGCTATCGGCGGGCTGACCTTATAATAAAAATCTACAAAACCTTTCCCCACTGGGTTGGTGAGCAGGTATTCATCTCTGAACTCACGGAGAATTTGTATTTCCTCTGCCATGGGCGTGCCGTAGGCTGCAGTGGCGATAAAACAACCTCCCGACGGAAGGCCATAACCACTAAATGGCGTTCCTTGCAGGTCGTCCAGAGATGGCGTGGTATCCTCTGTTATTATGGTCCAAATATAACCGCTGTAGCCATTGGTGCTGGTGGTGTTGACTCCGCTGTCTGAGCACTCGCTCCACTCGGCGCCGTCCCACCAGAAGAGTTGCAGTGATTCTTCGTCGATGCCTGCCGCAGCTAATTCGGCATCGGTATAGTAAAGCCTTATCTCGATCTCGGTGGCCTCGCCAACATAGGGAATGTAGACGTCGATGTAGTTATCCAGTGAGTTGAAGCCGGTCGGGCTGTAGCCGCCGGGATTATCAGCGAATTGAACTACAGTTACCGTAGCATTGCCAGTTACCTCAACCTCGGTGTCGGCCTCGTCCGTTGCATTGACGGTGCCATCGCTTACCGTTTCTGTCTTAGAGTCTACCTCGGCCGTGAACCGCGCAGTGATTGAATAGTCGTCGTTCATGGTGATAGTGGTCTGGGCAGTATAGACATTAGCGATGGTTCCTACATCACCGGCCCAGCAGACAAAGCGGTAGTCCTCCTCGGGCACAGCTACCAGGTTGCGCTCTATTCCCTCATCATAGGTATGAGTCCCTTCTTCGGGTTCGGTTACGGAACCACCGGGGGTACTGAAGATGGTGAGGGTATACCTTCTTTCTGGAGTCTCGTAGAGGTTCCATTCGGGAAGCTCGACCTCACCCCCCACGGCGACCACGGTGCCGTCGGACTTAAGCCCCACCGTGTGACTGGTGCCCGCGGCGACCTGGGTGATATTGCTCCAGTCGGCGACATAGCACTGTCCCTCCAGGCTTCGTCCCACGGCGACTACGGTGCCGTCGTCCTTAAGCCCCACTGTGTGCTCGCCGCCTGCGGCGACCTGGATGATATACCTCCAACCCAGGACGTTGCACTGCCCCAAGCCGTTGTATCCCACGGCGACCACCGTGCCGTCGTCTTTAAGCCCCACCGTGTGAGCAAAGTCTGCGGCGACCTGGATGATGTCCGTCCAGCCACCGACATTGCACTGCCCGAGGTTGTTCCATCCCACGGCGACCATGGTGCCGTCGGACTTAAGCCCCACCGTGTGATAGCTGCCTGCGGCGACCTTGTCGATGTCCGTCCAGCCGCCGACATTGCACTGCTCGTAGCTGTTCCATCCCACGGCGACCACTGTGCCGTCTGACTCGACCCCCACCGTTTGCCCCCAATCTGCGGCGACCTGGGTGATATTCGACCAGCCGCCGACATTGCACTGCCCGGAGAAGTCCAATCCCACGGCGACCACAGTGCCGTTGGACCTGACCCCCATCGTGTGATATGCGCCTGCGGCGACCTTGTCGATGTCCGTCCAGTCGCCGACATCGCACTGCCCATGATAGATATCTCCAGCAGCGACCACGGTGCCGTCGGACTTAAGCCCCGCCGTTTGATAGGTGCCCGCAGCGACCTGAACAATGTCCGTCCAGCCGCCGACCTCGCACTGCCCGTATTCGTTGCTTCCCACGGCGACTACGGTGCCGTCGGACTTAAGCCCCACCGTGTGATCAACGCCTGTAGCGACCTGTACGATATCCATCCAGCCGCTGACATTGCACTGCCCTGAATAGTTTGCTCCCACAGCGACCACTGTGCCGTCGGGCTTAACCCCCACCGTGTGATCGATGCCTGCGGCGACCCGGTTGACATTCGTCCAGTTGCCGACATTGCACTGCCCGTAGAAGTCCAATCCCACGGCGACCACGGTGCCGTTGGACTTAAGCCCCACCGTGTGCTGGTAGCCTGCAGCGACCTGGTTGATGTCCGTCCAGTCGCCGACATTGCACTGCCCGTATAGGTTATTTCCCATGGCGCCCACAGCGCCATCGTCCTTAAGACCCAACGTATGCCCGATGCCTGCGGCGACCTGGATGATGTCCGTCCAGCCGCCGACCTCGCACTGCCCGTAGCTGTTGTATCCCACGGCGACCACGGTGCCATCTGACTTAAGCCCTACCGTGTGCCAGAGACCTGCGGCGACCTTGTCGATGTCCGCCCAGCCTCTGACGGCGCACTGGCCAAGATCATTGTATCCCGCGGCAAGTACCGCGCCATCGGCCCTAAGCCCTACTATGTGATTCCAGCCTGCGGCGACCATGGGCGTTACGTTTCCCGTAGGTGTGTTCAGTGCCATCCCCGAAGCAATGCCCGAGCCACCCATCGTCGAACAACTAACAGAATCGTCATCAGTCACGGATAGAGGGACTGATGAAGCCCCCGCCGCCGAAGTGGGAAGAATCAGGGTTAAAACCAGAGTAATAGAAACTAGGATTGGTAAGAGCATATTTTTATTTTTCATTGCTGCGCCTCCTTTTCATTCTTTTATATTTTCCTTATCCTTCAACAAACTCTGGACAGGCTTCTGCCCTTCTCTATGTGCTGAACTGATAATGATGAGAACTATAACAACTCCATGATGCACCCACCTGACCACCAACCTTACGCTGATCCCAAGGAATTATTTCTTAAAGGGACTATTTTTGTTGAGGCTATTATACCGCCATCTAAGAAATAGTCAATAGTTTTTAAGGGAGGAGAGTAAAGGAGCGTCATAACATTGGGCGGGAGAAGCCGCAGGTGCGGCAATGATATATGCCCATGCCTGCTCCGCAGCAGGGACAGCTAATTTCACCATCCCTGGCCTTGGGAATCTTTCCCACAACTTCGTTATAGATGCGCCAGTAAAAGAAGTGCTCTTTGTTTATGAACTTTATGTCAACTTCTTTTCTTGCTGATTGGAATTCTTCGTCTGTGACCATACTATTTATTATTTCGTGCAGCTTGGTGGAGCCAGAGCCGTACTCTATGGGCTCCTTTCTCCTCCACACTATCTCCGCCGGAATCAAGTCCTCAAAGCTCTTTCTCAGGATATGCTTCCCTACCCCGTCTTTGACCTTGAGCTCCGGGCTTATCTCCAGGGCAAAGCGAACGAAATCATCATCAAGGAAGGGCTGCTTTATTTCAATGCCCAAGGCCCTGCCAAGCTCATTGGCTGAGAAGTGCCAGTTTTGTGAGAGCCTTCTTATATACCTTTCCAGGTCTTTGGGAGGAAGCTCCACCATATAAGAGTAGCCGGCGAAGAGCTCATCGGCTCCGTCGCCCGTCATTATAGAACTAATTCTATTTTCCCTGGCCAGTTTAAGGGCAAAATATATGGAAAGGTCATTGGGCAAAGCGAGGTCAAAAGTTTTCAGTATTCCTATAACCTCAGGAAGGGTGGCAAGCGCTTCTTCCGTAGTGAATTCCATTTTCTTATGCTGTATTCCCAGGAGTTTGGCAATTTTCTCTGAATAGACAAGGTCGGATGCTGGGGAATCCTTTAACGCCACTGTGAAGCCTGTGCTCGGCCTGGCTACAAAAGCCAAAATGCCAGTATCGAGCCCTCCTGATAGGAGTATGCCATCGGCTCTGTTCCTCTCCACAGCTTCGATAAGCTTGGTCCTTAACTGCTCACAAGGGTCCATATTGCCCAAATTTTTTACCATCCATATTAACATCATTAACATCGAATTGATTAATAACTCCACACTGTAATTGTGAGTGGAGCAGTCTCATGCCCTTCAACGAGATTGCTTCGGAGCTATGCTCCTCGCAATGACAGGTAGGAGAGATCAGAACATTAAAAGCTCCACGCTTGCATTTTTGACATAGTCCCCTGCATTATGCTAAAATATATCTGTTAGGCAAGAATAATCGATGCCTAGCAAGGAGGTGAGGCATGACACGAACAGAAGCCTGGTTATGCCGATGGATGTTTCCCGATCGGAGCTCTCCGGCAACGTAAGTAGGAGTTGACTTCGATAGTTAAGGTGCGCTGCTTGAGAGCACATGGAAGCCCTGAGCTCTTCGTCTGTAAGGCAAGGCTCCCAAGAAGGGGCAACGGCAGTTCAGCCGGAAGCTGAAGTGGAAGAGTAGGGGTGATTTAAAACTGAATAGCGATATTCAGGAGCGAGCTTCAAAATTTGGAGCTCGCTCTTCTTATATGCCGCTTTGGCATCCATCATCTAAATAGGCGGAGGATAAGGTTCAGAATGATGGTGAGCACAATGCTAATAACAGTCGTTGTTTACGCCTTTAGACATCCTGATATTGATGACTGGCGAGGATACTAAGTATCGAAGGACACCACAAAGAAGCATAGTGACGGTTCTCTCGCTTGTGATACAATGACTCTCTGAGGCTCATATCCATGAAAAGAGTTGGCATCTTTTTGGTTGCGGTAGCCTTAGTTGTCGGGATGGTAGGATGTGCTCCTGTTCAATACGACCTCACTATCGCTAGTACCTGTGGAGGGTCGGTAACTACCCCTGGAGAGGGGACTTTTACCTATAGCGAGGGAAGAGTGGTGAGACTGGTGGCTAGGCCGGCTCTCGGCTACTGGTTTGTCAAATGGACCGGCGATGTGGCGACGATCAACACTGTCAATTCCTTTTCAACAACCATCACCATCAACGGAAATTACTCCATAACAGCTAACTTCGTCGGATGTGGCTGAGGAGGCTGAGATGCATGGGTAACACTCATGGTATATATAGTGACAATAAGTTGCCATGGGAGTTACGTGCGTCATTTCATGGTCCTTAGCTGTTGGTAGGTTTTACGCTCGATTTGTTTTTCTTGTCAGATTTTGCAGTGGCCGCTGTAGTTTTGGACAGCAAAGCGCGTTTCTGTGGCATATCCTTCATTCTTTTAATTAGCTTAGCCCGCGCTTCAACCGATAATATTACCGGTGCCCTCGGTGGTCTGATTCTTTTCTTTTCTATCTCATATTCCTTGCCACCAAAGCCGTTATCTATAACCGGCTTCAAGCCTAGCTTCCCCTCCAAGTGTTTCTGCCATTTCTTATCATAAGTGAAGATATGTGCAATATCCTCGGCCTTGTTGAAGCTTATGATGGTTTCCTATTCATAGGCAGATAGTGCTCTGGACATATGGACCTCCTTCTTATTGTTGCTTAGTTTCTATACTGATAGGGATGCAGAATGGGATGTTATAGTTATAATTGTGTCGCAACAAAGACGATGACAGGTGTACCTAACGAGTAGTTGAGCTGGCGGATTTGGAGAGGATAGACATTGCTTAGACCAGATATTCTATTCTGCTTGATAGTGCTAATTATAATGCAGGTTACTATGGGGAAGAAGAACTGAAAGCTCCCCTTTTGCAGAAATATATCGCCGGGAAGCTTTCCTAAGAAAGGAATTCGCTGTCAAAAGAACAATAGCAAACCGAGGAAGGCGAGAAAAACTCCGCCGAGGATTAGAATCTTGCCTATACCTTGAAAATCCATGCTAAGCCGCTTAGTACCAATTTTACCTTATTATGCTATCTTTGGTGTAATCTGGCTTGTATAATAATAGTGGCAAAAACAAGAAGATGCAGGCATGATTACCTCATACAGTCGTGAGTTAATGTTAGGTATCCCCCAAGGAACCTTGATTGACCTGGAGACCACTGGCCTTGATGTGGACCACGATGAGATAGTGCTTTTTGGCTATATTCAAGGGAGCCGCCTTGAGATAATTTGCCGGAGTTCGAAAGAAGAAGCGCCGTTTATCGTCCAGCTTGCAGAACTTGTTCCGACGCTCCCCAAGCCATTTTACGCCTATAATCTCGCCTTCGAGAAGGGATTTCTTCGAGCCAAAGGGATTGATATAGAAGGGATAGACTTATTTCAGCCCTGGAAGGAAAAAGCCGAGGCACTTTACCTCAAGTGGCCTAAGTTGGACGAGCTGTTTTCTCACGCGGAGCACTATTTTAACGAGCCAGTGATAAGCGGCAAAGACGTCCCTTTGCTATGGCAAAGATTCCTTTACACAGAGGATGATAACTATTTGCAGCAAATCATAAAGCACAACGAGTCCGACCTGCTTAGAGAGCTATACTTGCTGGTGTATTATCGAGATAGCTACAGGGTTTAAGGGAGTCAGGAAGCCGGGCATTGAGAATACTGAGGGCTTTTCGGCCCTGGCAGCTTGGGTGCCGCGGGCTTTCTGTAAAGTCCCGTGAAATAGCTTTACAGTTCATGGTAGAATAGAAGCTAAATCGGAAAGTATTATGAAAAAGATTGGCGTCTTAACCAGCGGCGGTGACGCTCCAGGAATGAATGCCTGCGTCAGGGCTATAGTCCGCTATGGGGTTAGCCGCAGGCTGGAGGTCGTGGGAATTCGCCGGGGATACTGCGGCGTACTGGAAGAAGACTTTGTAAAGTTAGACAGCAGGTCGGTAGCCAATACTATTTACCGTGGGGGCACTTTCTTAGAAACAGCTCGCTGTGAGGAAATGAAGACTGAGGAAGGCATAAAGAAGGCAAATGAAATTCTGCAACGGGAAGGCATCGAGGGATTGATAACTATAGGCGGGGATGGCACCTTTCGCGGTGCAGCAGCCCTGGCTGAAGCTGGAAATGTAAAGGTGATTGGTATTCCGGGCACCATAGATAACGATGTCTATGGCACTGACAATGCTATTGGCTTCGATACCGCCATAAATACAGCTTTGGATGCCATAGATAAGATTAGAGATACTGCGGGTTCGCTACAGCGCCTCTTTTTCGTCGAGGTCATGGGAAAGTGTAGGGGATTTATTGCACTGGAGGTAGGAATTGCTGGCGGAGCCGAAGACATCTTGATTCCGGAATTAGAGACAAAAATAGAACAGCTTTGCCTTGATATAAGGCGTAGCTTCAAGAGAGGTAAAAAATCCTCTATCGTGATAGTTGCCGAAGGAGATGAGGCAGGCGGTGCATTTTCCATTGCTCAACAAGTATGGGAAAGATTAAGGCTGGAGTACCGAATTTGTGTGCTGGGACATGTTCAGAGAGGTGGCTCACCTACAGCCAGGGATAGAGTCCTCGCCAGCAAGTTAGGAGCGGCGGCTGTGGATGCTCTGGTTAATGGCAAGGCAGGTTACATGGTGGGAGAGTTGAAGGGGGAGATAGCCTTCACTCCACTAAGGGAAACCTGGGAGAAGAGGAAAGAGTTGGATAGCAACTTGTTACAGTTGATCAAGACATTGGCTGGATAGGAACGTAAAAAAGACTTGATCCTGCTTCTATCGATCTTTGTCTTGTTTTTCTCTGAGAACGCCCCCGGTTAACTTGCTGTACACCTCACGATATCTTTTCGATGTTCCCTCTATTACCTCCGGTGGCAACATAGGCGCTGGCGGTTCTTTATCCCATCCTGAACCTGAAAGCCAATCACGAACAAACTGCTTATCAAAGCTGGGTTGAGAGTAGCCAACCTTATATTGGCTGATATCCCAGAAGCGACTCGAGTCTGGCGTTAGTAGCTCGTCGATAAGGGCTAATTTGCCGTTGATGAAACCAAACTCGAATTTGGTATCGGCAATTATTATGCCCCTTGTTCTGGCGTAATCTCGAGCATAGCCGTAGATAAGCAGGCTTTTTTGTTCTAATTCTCCAAAAAGGTTTTCAATGCCAAGGTCTTTTATGTCTTGATTGGTTAAAGGGCGGTCATGCTCTGTATCACTCTTAGTAGTGGGGGTAAAGATAGGTTGGGGCAATTCCTGGCTTTCCTTCATTCCCGAGGGCAAATGGATATGGCCAATTTTTCCAGTCTCTTTATACTCTGCCCATGCCGAACCAGATAGATAGCCCCGAACAACGCATTCTACAGGTATACGCTCGCCCTTAGTCACAAGCATAGAGCGGCCGATAAGGCTTGTTCCAAGTGTAAGCGAGGAATCTCTTTTCCATTGAGATTGCTTCGGGCTTTCAGTCCTCGCAATGACATCTCGAAGTATATCCACGCTATCGATTACCTTGATAAGATGACTGGGTAGGATATGGGCTGTTTTCTCGAACCAGAAGGCAGAAAGCTGGTTAAGAACCTTTCCTTTGTCAGGGATGCCGCAGGGCAAGACAACATCGAAGGCAGAGATGCGGTCGGTGGACACGATGAGCAGTCTATCGTCTAAATCATAAACATCTCTTACCTTGCCACGGCGAAATAAAGGTAGAGGTAAGGTTGTATTCACTAAGACTGTCGGGGTGCTACTCATAGTTTCCTCGGCCCGGGCTATAATGTTCCCAGTAACGGTTTAAGAAGTCGTTTCTCTTTAAACCGGTAACTAGGGTTCAATGCCACACAACCTCTTCGCATTGTTTTTCATTCTCTCTATATTGGCCCGTCTTCCAATCATAATCTTCTGAGCCATAGGTGACCCCGCACCATGCATCGATTCCGCCAAATAACATGCAGCTCCTAAACCTACCGTGAGATTCTCAATCAGCCGCAGTACACGGATGCGATTTTCTACCGCAATACCATCAACACCCTTCAGATATTTAGCAACATACTTGCCTATCGTGGGATGCTTAAGGTCTTTTTCAGAAGGCATCGTCACTATTAAGCCGCCAGCGATGTCCTGGGCCAGTCTGGCTATGTCATAAGGAAATTTCGTCACGTTTAGTTTAGATACATTGGCTCTTAGAGTGTCTACAAAGTAAGTCCCTGAGGCCTCTCTGTGACCTTCGTAAGCACAGGCAAGACTGCAAGACATCATAGTTTCATTGAGCTGAATCATGTCAAGGATTTTGTCTTTAATATGGGAAGCTTTTGAAGTACCTTGATACTCAGCAATTAATTGACTGGCGCCAATCAAGACATCGCCCATGCCTGACTTGCAGGCATAACTCTGGCGGTGATAGGAAGCAAACTTCTCTACCAGGTCAAAAGCAAAGTCATATTCTTTGTACATAAAGACTCGTTCCCAAGGAACAAACACGTCGTCAAAAACAACCATACATTCCTGTCCCCCATAAAGAATGTTACCTACATCCATCTTCGGGCTGTCTATTTTTCTCGTGTCGCATGGTTGTCTCCCATAGATGTATATAATCCCTTCAGTATCACTTGGCAAGGCAAAAGAAATGGCATAGTCCTTGTCTTCTTCACGCATAGCTCTGGTCGGCATGCAGATAATTTCATGCGAATTTACAGCTCCTGTCTGGTGCATCTTGTTTCCACGAACTACAATGCCATCCGGCTTCTCCTCCACTACGTGAAGGTATTGGTCGGGATCAGCTTGCTCGGCTGGACGAAGACTTCTATCGCCCTTGGCATCCGTCATGGCACCACAACAAACCAGGTCTTCATCCTGTACATATCTTAAGTATTTCAGGAAACGGTTGTTGTATTCGGTCCCATACTTCTGGTCAATGTCATAAGTCACCATCGACAAAGCATTCAAGGTGTCCATCCCAACGCAACGCTGAAAGCAAGAACCGGTATAAGCACCCAATACTCTACCCATTTTTGACTTGTTGACCAGGTCTTCGATACTCTGATGAATGTGACAGAAACGATTTATCTTCTTTCCCGTTAGATGAGAGGTGGCTGTCATAACCTTCTGGAATTGTGGAAATTTGGATTCTTCGGCAAGTTCATAAGTAGCAGCAATACAATTTCTTGTCGGTTTGATAATAGGATTATCTACATGATTGGCAACCCGCTCTCCAAACATGTAGAGTTCAAAATGCATTTTCTTCATGCTATCAAGATATTCTTTCGCAGTCTTCATCCTTCTATTGCCCTCCGTTATACACTAAGACAAAAACTTCGCAGTCACTGTTCCATCATTACACTATCATAGGAGCCAGCTTAGCTGACCCAGCTTTGCCAGCTTTCTTGTCCCGTTTGGTTTTAGTTAGCCCCAACCGTTTAAAGACCTCATCCACATGTTTCAGATAATAACCATAATCAAAGAGAGAGTTCAATTCCTTTTTGCTCAAACGAGCTGTTATTCGCTTGTCTGCTTCAAGCAAGCTCAAAAAGCTTTTCCTTTTCGCCCAGGCTTTCATGGCGTTGTCTTGCACTATTTTATAAGCTTCTTCCCGTGGTAGGCCTTTATCTATTAAGGCGAGGAGTACTCTCTGGGAGAAGATGACCCCTTGGGTGAGCTCGATGTTACGACGCATGTTTTCTGGATAAACCTTGAGCCCTTTCATTATTGAGGTAAATATAGATAACATGTAATCAACTGCCAGACAGGAGTCAGGCAAAATAATTCGCTCTGTGGAGGAGTGGCTGATGTCACGTTCGTGCCATAAGGCGATGTTTTCCAGAGAAGTTAAAGCATAGCCTCTTATTAGTCTGGCCAGCCCGCACATACGCTCACAAAGCTCAGGATTTCTTTTATGGGGCATCGCCGAGGAGCCCGTTTGTCCTTCTTCAAAAGGCTCTTCAACCTCCCGGACTTCCGTTCGCTGGAGACCTCTAATCTCGGTGGCAAATTTCTCCAGGGAGCTGGCGATAATAGCCAAAGTGGTCAAGAATTGGGCATGGCGGTCACGCTGGACTATCTGGCTTGATATGGGAGCTGGAGCAAGCCCTAACCTGGCGCAGGCTATTTTTTCAACCTGAGGAGGCACAGTGGCATAAGTGCCTACTGCTCCGGATATTTTACCTACCGAGATAATCTTCCTAGCTTCAGCCAGCCTTTGAGCATTACGCTTCATTTCTTCAGTCCACAGGGCCATCTTTAAACCGAAGGTAGTCGGCTCAGCGTGAACACCATGGGTCCGCCCCATCATAATGGTGTATTTGTGCTCTATAGCTTTACTCTCCAGTACGGATATAAGCTCGGCTATGTCTTTTGCCAAGATATCTGCCGCCTGGGTCAATTGCAAGCCAAGGGCGGTATCCATAACATCCGAAGAAGTGAGACCAAGATGTATGAAGCGTGACTCTGTGCCCAGGCTTTCAGCCACCGAGTTAAGAAAAGCCGTCATGTCATGGTGAGTCACCTTCAGAAACTTGGCGATACGCTTCAAGTTGTAGCTGGCTTTCCTTATCTTAACTATGTCTTTTCGGGGGATTTCACCGAGCTCAGCCCAGGCTTCACAAACGGCTATTTCTACCTTAAGCCACTGGTCAAACTTATTCTCCTCAGACCAGATTTTCTTCATATGAGGTCTGGAATAGCGCTCAATCATATTATCCCCTTGCCAATTCCTGTTTATATTTACGATAGGCTTCTTTTATCTCCTTATGCTCGGTGCCCAGAATCTGGGCGGCGAGCAGGGCGGCATTCTTTGCCCCACTCTGACCAAGCCCCACGCAGGCTACCGGCACTCCCCCAGGCATTTGGCTTATAGAAAGCAAAGCATCTATGCCCTTAAGCTCACTGGTGGGTAAGGGGACACCGATTACAGGCAAGGTTGTCCAGCTAGCCAAGACACCGGGTAGGTGAGCGGCGTAACCAGCAGCAGCAATGATAACTTTGAGCCCTCTCTTCTCTGCTTCCAAGCCATACTCCCTTAGTTTTTCGGGATTTCTATGGGCTGAGATAACGGAAAGTTCATAATCAATGCCCAATTGCTTAAGTGTGTCCAGCGCTGGCTGTACCAGTTCGGTGTCTGTCTTGCTGCCTATGACTATGCCCACTAATGCCATCGCTAAATAAATCCTAACAAATATCAAAAATTAAAGCTTAAAAATGCTTATACCCTTGCTTGTATCTTTACTTTTTGCATTTTAATTTTTTATTTACTGTTGCCCTGTCATTTTGCATTTTTACTTTTGCCTTTTGATTTTCTTTTAGTATTTGGTGCTTAGGGTTTAGATTTTATCCTATCTATCTCCCTCAAAGCAATGTCCTTACGATAATGACAACCTTCAAAGTAAATATTAGGAATGTTGCGGTAAACCTTTTCCCGAGCTTCAGCCATGTCTTTGCCCACACCTACTACGGTGAGCACTCGCCCGCCGTCGGTATAAATTATGCCATCATTTCCCAACTTAGTTCCAGCATGGAAAACCAGCACATCCTTATCCAGACTATCTATCCCCTGTATGGGAAAGCCGGTTTTATAGCTGCCAGGATAGCCACCCGAAGCCGCAACTACGCCAACGCAGGTTTCGGGGCTCCACTCTATGTTCACGCGGTCGAGGTTGCCCTGGACTACTGCCATAAGTATATCCACCAGGTCGGTTTTGAGAAGAGGCAAAATGACCTGAGTCTCCGGGTCACCAAAGCGAGCATTAAATTCCAGCACCACAGGCTCTCCATTAACAATCATTAACCCTGTATAGAGCACTCCCTTATAAGGCAGGCCTTCTTTAGCCATAGCCTTCACAGTCGGCAACAAAATATCCTTGGTTACCTTTTTTGTCATCCCGGCGGAGAAAAACCCGGGTGGGCTGTAACTTCCCATACCCCCGGTGTTGGGACCCTGGTCATTATCCCCGATTTTCTTATAGTCGCAGGCCGGCACCATGGGTGAGACTGTTTTACCATCGGTAAAAGCTATGAGGCTGACTTCTCGACCGCTAAGATATTCATCAATTATCACTCTATCCCCTGCAGAGCTGAAAATCTTGGCTTCCATGATGTCGCCGAGGGCTTTGTGAGCTTCTGCTAAAGAACCGGCGATAATCACACCTTTGCCAGCAGCTAGCCCCTCGGCCTTGACGACGACAGGTAGGCGCTGTTTTTGAAGATATTTACGAGCCTCAGAATAAGAAGAGAAAGTGGCGCCTTTAGGACAGGGGATGCCATATTGCTCCATCAGATTTCGGGCAAAAACCTTGCTTGATTCTATCTGGGTGGCTGCTTTAGTGGGACCGAAAATAGGAATGCCCAGCTTATCAAAGGAGTCCACTATACCCGAAGCTAGCGGAGCCTCCGGACCAACCACGACAAGGTCAATGCCTTTTTCTTTAGCTGCCTTACCCAGCCCTTCTATATCGGTGGGACGCAAATTCAGATTTTCCGCGATGGCGGCTGTACCGGCATTCCCCGGGGCAGCGAAAACTTTTCCCACCCTGGGACTCTGGGCAATTTTCCAGACCAGGGTGTGCTCCCTACCCCCACCCCCAACGACTAGTATCTTCAAATTTCACTCTCGCATGTCAGTCTTCAAGAAAGGACTTAATATCTCTTTTGCCCGCTCAGCCTCCGATGCCAACACATGAATTTCACATGTCATGTTGTAAGTAAAATAATACATGGCTGCTCGAAGGTTCGCACTTTTCAATAGGCAGTGAATGCCATGCTCTTCTAGAATTCCTGACCACATATTCGCTACCGATTCACTAGGGGCAGTAGCAATATATACCAGCAGCTCGTCTATTTCTTCATGTTTAGGCTGAAGAGGTAATTCTCCTACCAGAGCAACTTTGCAATCCGGGCAGACCTTCACCCAGTCCTGAAATTCATCCCGACACTCAGGACAATATAGCATATCCCCCTCTTATCTACTCCGAACTCCTACTTATGTTTTCCTGCCCCCACCCTCGACGATTAGTATCTTCAAGGTATAGCCGTACTAAGTCCTCCACTTCCCGGACTTTTCAACGCCAGCTTTTTGAAAGATGGCACGGGGAATAATAGTGAAAGTTACCATTAGAAACAGCCGATCCTGGCCTCGGGGAATGCCTACTGCTTCTTTTTCTTCTTATGCTTCCCTCTATTCTTCCTTACACCTTTTAGTTTCACTCTGTGTGACATGGCATTATAAAATCTCCTTGAATTTGTCGGCCTGAACGGGGTCGAGATTTTGAATTAGTCTCAGCAACTCTGCGACATGCTCCTTCTCTTCTTCAATAATATGTTCCAGTGTAGTCACAGCCTCTTCATTCTCTAAGATTAACATATGCTCATGATACTGGTTAATAGCTTGCAACTCGCCTATCAAATCCTCGCGGAGCATCTCTAAATCGTCTATTATAGCTAGCTGCTCATCGTTAATTTCTTCAGAAGAATAACTCATCATTCTCCCTCCTTCTATTAAATCCTAATATCTAAGCTCTAAATTCTAAACAAATTCAAAACTCCAAATTCAAATACCAAAAATTCTTTTTTGAATTTTGGTCATTAGTGCTTTGATATTGTTTAGTGTTTAGTGTTTCGTATTTAGCATTTAGTATTTCCAGTCAACTGGACGAACTATATTTTTAAACACCTTGTTTATTCCCATTCTATAGTTGCCGGCGGCTTACTGGTGATATCATAAACTACTCTGTTGACACTAGGAATCTCATTAACTATGCGGTCAGATATTCTAGCAAGAAGGTCGTGGGGCAGGCGAGCCCAATCAGCAGTCATGGCATCTTCACTAGTTACTGCCCTGACCGCTACCAGGTAGCCATAAGTTCTGTAGTCGCCCATGACGCCAACGCTCTTAACATCAGTAAGTACAGCAAAGCTTTGCCAAAGTTGGCGATAAAGTTTGGCATTTTTGATTTCATTCATCAAAATCCAATCAGCAGCCCGGAGTATCTCCAGCTTCTCCCTGGTCACTTCACCGATGATACGAATGGCTAATCCCGGCCCGGGAAACGGTTGTCGCCAGACCATATCCTCAGGCAGGCCCAGAGCTAACCCCACCTGTCGAACTTCATCCTTAAACAAATACCTCAGGGGCTCGATAAGAGTGAAACTCATTTTAGCCGGCAACCCGCCGACATTATGATGGCTCTTTATCTTGGCAGCAGCTTTGGTTTCCGCGGAGGTACTTTCAATGACATCGGGATAAAGAGTGCCCT
>CAZZAC010000029.1:0-14914 GCA_964652095.1 uncultured Dehalococcoidales bacterium
TGCGGCTGGTTTATTCGGGAATTTCTCATGGGTCACGGGCCAAATGGTTCACCAGAGATAGACCCAGGTATCGGTGCGCCTCAATCTGACATCTGCTATCACTACAAGAAAGCTCTTCTTAAGGCGATTGCGGTAGATAGAGCTACAAGGCAGGAAGAAAGACAAGCTAAGCGTGAGAAGCGTCCCATCTCTCCCGATGGAATAGAGAAGCTTGCCGCACGATACCTGCTTCAGACACCCTATAAGTCCAGTGGTTGCCGCTATCACTCTTTTGTTGTTTACTTCTCAAACCTCCAGAGGCTTGGTTGGGTGGAAGAAAGCGGCAAGGAAGAGCGCTCAACCTTTCAGGACAATTATCCCCGAGGCTATCCTCGCAGGTTCTTCCGCCTCACTGAGGCTGGCAGAGTTGCTCCTGAGTCTGCTTGGGCAAACCCCTTTGCTGCCCTCTATGGGTAGTGGCATATGCTAGTGACCCAGCAGCAGCAGCGGTTTTCGTTCCTTCGTGAAATCACCAAAAAATGACCGCTTTGAAATCCTTCACGAAAATATAGGTTCATTCTTTTAATGCACAAAATGTCCTTTTGTTGGACAATAGATACTGAGTAGATTGCACCTTAACAATTGAATATAGATTGGCAATCCTGATATGTGGCTAAGTATCAAAATTGGAGGATTAGACAATGAATGAGATATCAAAAGCCACTTATCAAAGCATAGCCAAAGCTGCAATCGGAGACCCTAGCTTTGACGATGATAATGAGTATATAGAACTCGTCAAAACTACAGCTAAAGCGTTTGAGAACCTAGACTTAAATGCCAGGCTAGCAGTTGAAGCAAGCTATATATTCAGCCGTAAAGTACCGATGCCAGAGCGTCAAGACCTATTCCAGGAGTTGATAACGGCTATACTGGCAAGCGGTACAGAGAACCCAGCCTTCGCCTATACAATAGCTAGGCGGGATTGGCAGAACTGGTATACCAAATATATGTTACATAGCCAATTCTATCAAGGTTATCTCTCCGAAACTATCACCAATAGCGACGGCGAGGAAACTGAACTCGCTGAATTGTTAGTCGGCGAGGTTGAGTTTGAGAATAAGCAAATTGACAAGCTAGACTCTCAACGGCTATGGCGTCAAATACCGAAGGAAATACGGGCACTCATCACGAAGCGCCTGCAAGGTAAACCACTGGGAGCGCCACGAATGCGCAAAGCTGGGCAGCCAAAATCAAGCGGTACTCTAAATAACACAGAGCGCCAGCGCCTCAATCGCTGGATGAGAACTCAAGGCCACAAGCTACTGATAAACTAAAGTCGCTCATAGGTAAATCGTAGCTAAATGTAACAAGTATTGCCACATATCGGAATTGCCAAATTGTGAGCGGTAGTAAGTGGGATGGCTAGTTTAGCCGTCCCACTTTGCTATTCTCAAAGGCCAATGCTCTATGCGCGGCCTAGTAATCCCAATCCGTGCCCACACTCGGGTTACTTGGGGCTGACCTCAGTATGAGGTGGGGGACGCGGACATTTGACACGACAGCCTGACATGGAGCACACCTGGGGACCTATGCTCTGAACGCTAGGCATAGGGGACTCCAAACATAGCCCTCGGGATAAGGCCTAGCCCTAGCCGTGGTGACAGGCAATCTACCAGCGACAGCATCAAGGTAGGCAAGCTACGGGGACTGACTGGCCTAAATCAGTCTAGCGTGCAGCGTGCGAATCAGCTGCCGTCCCGTCCGACGTTAAGAGACCGAGGTGCGTTTGCCGTAGTGCGCCATCGTTAAGAGTGGACTGGCGGCACGGTGGCTGTAGCTCATGGTACGGCTGTGGGGTGTCTCCCCCCAGCTCCAAGAGTACAGAGCGCAGTTGGTATAAGCCAGCTATGCACTCTTCCTGCGTCCTTATTAGGTAGAGGCAACGCAGGGCAAGCGGGGTGCATATTTGGCCGCTAGCAGAGGCAGTAGCAAGCCTCGAAGGCTCTTACCGGCCATGGGAGTTTTCCGCCTGCAAAAGTCCCAGGTGGAGCTATCGTGACGCTGGGGATGGGTGGACTATCAGAAGGAGTATAGAGCGAGGCTCAGTCCCCCGGTTTTCGCTACTGGGGGAGTTCGTTTCTAATCCTACGTCCTGGCTGCCAGCAATCGCTGACGGCCAGTGGTGGGGTTAAAAACCTCAAGAACGCATAAGGGGGTGATCCGTGGCAGTAAAGGTAAAAGTTCGCAAATGCCAGATTTGCGGTCGCCGTCCTGCAGCGAATGAGCAAGGGTATTGCAATCATTGCCAGGCTCAAATCGAGGCAGCCAGGCGCAGCAAACGGCAATCAAAAGTTTTTCGATATGTGACATATCGAGGCGTAACATTCGCATTTTACAACGGCAATGGCGATAAACTGAGAGTCGAACTCTGTAATCGCAATCCCGAGACATTGCCAGAACGGCTTCTAATCAACCTTGACACGTATTGCCCAGGCTTCACGCGCGAGCAAATCAAGAAAATGAAGCGCCTGTGCCTGAGCGTTACGCAGTAAATAAAGAAGGGGGTGCATCATGCCAGGTCAAGCCATACTACAGAAGGCAGCCATGACTATCCCGATGAAGCCTGCGACCTTCAGCACTGGCTCTGACGGTTTCCGCGGCCAGGGCAAAGTTGTTGAAGGCGCTGACAGGTATCAAGTCCAGGTCATTGCCGTCCGCATCGGCTCTGGGAACAACGGCAAGGGCAAGAGCCGCAAGAGCTAACCGCCCTGCGTCCTGGGGGCAAGCCACACTTGCCCTCAGTGGCAGGTCGAGTAGTACCGAATAAAGTAAAGGGGGTGAACTATGCCAACTGTAAGTAGTGTGATAGAGCATCTGAAGGGCTATCAACCCGACGAGCATATTGCGGCGGCTATATGGTGCGAAGAAGATGTTCTCGGCCGTGCAGAAGAACGGGATATGGTCATTACCAGAGAACAGGCGCAGTCAATAATTGACCAGATGGACGCTAACCACGATGCCGAATTGGGCATTACCTGGGACACAATAGATGCTGGCCTGGATGAGCTTCCTTCTAAGGCTGAGTGGTCATGCCGCTACTGTGAAAACCTGGTAGCCCTCAATAAGCCCAGGCAGAAGTATATCGGCGGCTGTAAATTCGGCCTCCGTCCCGAAGCCTGCGGCAAGTTTGAGCTGGCCAAATGCTATGAGGGGCATGACCCGCGAGAGCCAAAGAAAACTCATAGTGACGACGACCAATTGCCTGAGTCAATCGCTACTGACGGCTCAATAGCAGTGTAAGGGGGTGACTGTTATGGTCTGTGAATTATGTGGTCAAAGTACCTCGAGCAGAACAAGGGTGTGTACCTATGGCAGTGGCATTTGGGTTGGCCATGAATGTGGATGCTATCAACTTATACAGCAAAATCGGCACAAGCCCTATTCAAAAGTGATGGAAAGGGTCGCTATAGCCGAGACTGGCTATTACGCCAATCGCAAAATAGCAAAACTATGGGGATGAATCATGACTAAACTGACGAATAAACAAAGAGAGCAAGCCAAGAAAGACCTGCAGGACAGGTTAACCACCGCTATTGAAGAGTCACCTAGAGGCTTAACCGATGAGGAAATGAGGATGTGTGTCTTGAAGGCTTGTGTAGAGACAAAACTAATTAAGATATAAGGGAGAGATAATCTCCCCAGGGCTGCAAGTCCCCACCTCCGCGTGGTGCAGCTCGGGTGGCGCCAACGGGGATAATAACTTAATAAGAGGGTGCTCTATGCGAGCGACGACACAGCGTGGGGCACTCCTGGAGACCTTGGGCGAGGTCAAGTCCGCGGTTGCAGCAAGGAACACTCTGCCAGTCCTAGGTGCTGTCATGATCCGTGCCGGCGGTGGGCAATTAACACTCACTGCCACGAACCTAGAAGTATCACTGACAGCATTCTGCAAGGCCACTGTCACACGCCAGGGGGCAATCGCAGTACTGCCTAAGACACTGGAAGCTTTCCTGAAGGCGGTGAAGTCGGAGACAGTCACGCTATCTCTGGTGAATAACAAGCTCCTGAGGGTAGAGGCTGGAGCCGTCACCACTCTGGAAGGCTTCGAGGCACAGGATTTTCCTGAGGTGCCAGGGGTCAGAGGCAAGGCGGTCGAAGTACGTGGCCTGGCTGATGCGCTAAAGCAAATCAGCTATGCCATGGCCGGCGATGACTCAAGGCCAGTGCTTAAAGGCGTCTGCTTTGCTCCTGACAAAGGCACAGTAGTGCTATGTGCCGCTGATGGTTTCAGACTGGCGGAAACAAAGGTCAAAGCCAAGGGGTCTATAGAGCAGACGGTGGTGCCCTCTACTGCGGTGCAGCTCATCGAGAAGCTGATGCCTGGAAAGGTGTCCATCCATCGAAAGAAAGAGGATGGACAATCTGACAAATATCCAACCATCAGCTTTGTCGGTGACGGACTGGTGCTAACTGCCATGGCAATCCAGGGGACATATCCGAATTACAAGCAGGTCATTCCCAAGAATGGCTCACCGGTCACCATGGACAGTAAAGCACTGAGGGAAGCACTGAACCTGGTCTCAATCACCCTGCCCGATAACAACGTGGTACGTATGCAAAGCCAAAGGGGCAATGTAATCCTCTCTACGAAGAACGAGGAAAGGGGTGAGACCCAGGTCAAAGTGCCGGCGAAGGGCAAGGTCAAAATCGCCTTCAACGCCGAGCAGTTGAAAGGGTTGCTCTCGAGGACGAGCGGGACCATAACACTGCGGACAACATCTGCCCAATCTCCAGGAGTCGTCAGACAAAATGGCACCATCCACGTACTGATGCCAATGTGCGTGGAATGGTGACTTTACTATCCAGCCCGAGGGCCGGACAAGGTCCGGCCCTCCCCTGGGCAGTTAAGCTCAAAATGAATCAAAAGTACAAGAAATGAACAAAAATGGCTATGTAACAAGTATTCAAGCTGGCCGGAATAGCCTTATTAAGGGAGTCAATATGAAGCAATGTGCATTCGCTACTAAAGAAAGCATGGAGCGGGCACTTAATGAGGCAGAAGAAAAAGCCCATAAGAACCTGGCCCGGTATAAATTCATGAACTTTGGTTATTGGGCCGCGATCTGGGTCTATCTAAACCAGGTTGGTAACTTCCACAGGCCTAATCCTTTCTCTGCTTATGTTGAATTAGCGAAAAACAAAGAAAGGGGGTAAATTTGACAGTAAAAAAGCAAGATCAATCTAATAAGCTCAAAAAGTATCGGCAACAAAAGGCTGAGGAGTATGCTCGGGCTATCCTTTCTACTCCTCAGAAGGCTAATCTCTATTCCCTGATACCCTATCCTGGGGTCGTCATGATCATGGGCGACATCAGGACAGGCAAGACAGGGTTAGCGCATGAAATTGCTGATGAAATGCACCGCCGGCGTAACCTGCTGGCAATCCTTCATATGCCCCGGATAGACGATAAGTTAAGAAGAGCCATACAGCGCATTGTGCCCCGCTGGATGACAGTAACTACCAAACGGAGCCAGTGGAAGGATCGGGCAATAGTAATTTATGATGAGGCTGCACAATCGGCACATGCCCGAAGAAGTCAGAGCGGTGATGCTGTGGAACTGGACGACCTCCTGGCTATTGCTGGACAACGAGAGCAACTTATACTATTCATAAGCCACTACTCGAGAAAACTGGACCTCAATGTTTGCACCGCCGTCCATCGGATCATCTGGAAGCGGCCTACTTATGCCCACCAGTTGTGGGAACGAGATGAAATGGCCGACTTCACCTCTAAGGCATATGACTTCTTTAAGGGAATAAAGGGTGAGATAGCTCAGAAGAAAGCATGCCTGGTATTAGATATGGAAGGCTTCGGGTTCTTCCAGTGCACTAATAAATTGCCCTCATGGTGGACAGACCGGCTATCCCGGATATTCAAGGAAATACAGATACATAATACAAACTGGGGCTGATAACCAGTCAGCTATTCAATGAAATGGGAGACTTGTTCTCCCATTTTTGCGTCTGTAACGAGCACTCGAGCCGAGCGGAATAGCTTTAGTGAAAGGAGGTGCCTATGAAACAGAAATGGGCAGCTGGCGTAGCCTGGGTAAGCGGGCGGTGTACAGTCACTGGTGAGACCTAGCCCAGCCAGTATCCCGGATGAAACTGGCGCTGCCCTCCTCATTATGGCCACTGGAATAATAAAAAGAAGGAGGGTCTGTGAATAGAACGGACGTATTGGAAAGACTTGAGCCCATCTGTCATACCACAGCACGTCAGGTGGAGCATAATCCCCGAACTAGAGTGCTGGTTGAGCCCGGACGGGTAATCATGAGGCCTGGCAATGGTGGACATTCAATCCCGTTCAGTGAGAATGGTACTAAAGCACTGGCCAAGTTTGTGGGGCTGCCGCAGAAGCTCTGCAATGAGCTTAGCCCTGAGCTTTTCGGCAGAGTGACTACCGAGCTCTTGAGCAGGAAAGAGAGGTATAATCTTCTCCTCGATAATGGCCAGGTGGAGAATCTGGTTGACTATCGGGGCATAAGGAATCTCCCTGTGGAGAGGGTGTTGTCCGCTATCGAGCACGTTGTGCCCAATTGCGATTATCACAGGGTTAGTGTTCTGGAGCAGTATTCCGCTTCCCTGGAAATAGTTGGCCCCAGGCAAGAATCTGTGCGCCGTGGTGATATAGTACAGGCCGGCGCCCTGGTAAACTTCAGCCCCATCAACATAATAAAGCCGCTCGTCCAGAGCTATGTGCTGCGGCTAACCTGCACCAACGGCGCAACAAGCAAGTTAGTGTTGGCCGAGTTTGCCGGCGGCGGTGGCGAGGGTGATGATGTCTGGCAGTGGTTCAGACAGTCTGTCCGCGCGGCATATCAATCGATAGGCGACATAGTAAATCGCTATCGCCAGATGATTCAGGAGCGGATCCCGCCCGAGCAAAGAGCCGGTATCCTGGAAGAGCTTCTGCACCGGGCCGGCATAACCGGGAAAGAGGCCGAAGCGGTTAGAGCACAGGCAATTCAAGAGGCTCCTCGTAATACTTATGACATGATGAATCTGATTACCTGGGCCAGCAGCCATATTATCCGATCCCCGGAGAGAATACAGCGTACTCTCAATGCTAGCGCCACCTTTACATCGGAAAGCCAACACGCTACTATATGCCCATTATGTCGGACTAGGCGGTAGCTTCAAATACGTGGCCCCGCACGCTCGATTTCGGGTTATCCTCCGGTTTTCCCGAGTTTTCCTAGTGTGTGGGACCGCCCAAAGGAGGCAGAAAAATGGACAACCGCAAGGAGAAAACAGAGACACTGGTCAAAGAGGTAATACTCAATGAGAAAGCACAGCAAGAGTGGATTGATGGTGCCGACCCAGACTTTCTTAACGCACTGGAGTTTTTCATCAAGCACTATGACTCAGGGAAATCCAGAAACGAGTGGTTCAGGATAGGTGTCATCATAGGGGGAGTATATGAGAGGTGGAGACAAAAGCAAAAGTGAGAAGGCTAAGCAATCAGCTCCAGGGCTGCAAAGGATGGCGAGATTGAGCTTGCCGAGACCGAGGTAAGCCTGCCACTATTCTGGGACACTTCACAACTATTGACATAACACGAGCGAATAGCTTACTATCTGTCCCAAAAAGAGGAGGGTCAAATGCAAGCATACTGTATGAAGTGCCGTGCCAAAAGAGAAATGAAGAACACCAAAAGCATAATCATGAAGAACCGCAGGCCAGCTACTCAAGGCGTATGTCCTGTATGTGGCACGAAGATGTTCAAAATCGGTAAGAGTTAGGCCAACTCCGCCGTAGCCTAACAGAACTCGAGAGGGCTGGATTTCCCCAATGGGATCTCCGGCCCTTCTATTTTACGAATCACTCTTACCAGGTTCTAAGGTCCGAGTTCTCAACTTATGTTCTCGCTTGTTGTAAGCCTAGGTCCGAACTTGTTCCAAGCGTAGGTTCTAGGTTCTAAGTTCTGAGTTAGAAGCAATAACTCAGTAGCTAGCAGTTCAAACGTAGAACAAAAGCCAGAACCTAGAACTAACTTGGGTGGATACTAAACTGAATACAAGGGGAAACTGAAGCGGAACTAGGAATAAACGTTGAAGACACAATCTGGTTTTCTGTCCAACTGAGTAACAATACAAGTCCTTGTTGGGTAACATCCCAAGCAATAGCAGGAATTTATCTGGCCCTTGCCTATAGACTTGGAACAAGCCTTAGGACATTTGAACAGCTCGTAACCCCCCTTTTCAAGCACCTGCCTCCACCTAGGATATATCCCATTGTGCCGGTTCCGCGGAGGACGTGCTTATTCTTGCGGCGCTTGCTGGTCAGAGATCGTCGCTTCTACGTGAAATTCTGCGATAAGGGTCGATGTCTCAAGCCGAATTAGGCCAGCCCGGATTTTCTTAACCACGCGGTATTTTCCTGGCTCGGGGAGTTCAACGAAATCTCTAGCTGGAATGAAACTCTGGGCGAACATTTCTCCCGGGCGCAGACCTATGATGTCCATGGGCCAATAGCGGTCCAGTTCAACTTCAATCCAATCGCCATCTTCAAAACGCTGTACCCGAAAACTACGCCCAAACTCGACTGTTCCGATACGGAGACTCCTCAAGGTAATGTTGACAGTGTCATCGGGATAATATGTGTTTTTGTCCAGGGAAAGGACTACGGTGCCCAGGGGAACTATGCCGATCGCCACCAGAACCAGCACAGCCAGCACCAGAATCGCGATCAGCAAACGCGTCTTTATACGTCCCACCTTGTTTTTGTCATTCACATTATTTTGCCTTCCGCCAAACTCCGCAGGCTGTCGAGCTATCCTATGAGATAGGCACGACCCATCAGCCCCCGTCCGGCATCTTCTATCACGCCTATATTGATACAATGCGAAAATATAATGCAAAGGCCGAAAAAGGTCGCATCATTCCATCTCTGTCGATTTTCTCCACTGTCCGGGCGTAAACGCAATCACGCTGAACAAATCAGGCTTTTGTTACCCGAGCTGCACATTTTGGACTTATGTGCAGCTTGATCCATAAGCTACAACTGCGCCAGACATATCCCACGGATTGCCCTGCCGCTTTAACTCGTCGTCTCAATAGGCTGCCACTGCCATCCCTCTTCCCTCGGCACGACATGACCCAGACCTGGGAATGGGAAGTGAAAAGCAAGCACCAGGGCGTTCTCGGTTGCAGCCCTGGTGAGAATCCTGTGCCTAGTAGCCTCGACTTGCCCGGGATCCAAATCGACCACCGCACACCACTCTGGTCGCTCCAAGTGGATAGGATGGAGCACCGCATCGGAGATGCACAGTAATTGCTCGCGTTTAGAGGAAACGGCAATTGCCATGTGTCCCGGTGTGTGTCCTGGCGCAGCAATGGCCTGTATGCCGGGCAAGATTTCGGTTTCACGGTCGACGAGATGAAGCTGGCCTCGAATCGGTGGGAGGTTCTTACGCGCATATCCTAGAAGGATTTCTCTGGCGTGCTCCTCAAGTTTCAGTACCGCCTCTTTTGAGTTCCAAAAATCCCATTCACCTTTCCACATGAAGTACCGAGCATTGGGGAAAACCAGCTTGCCTTCACTATCAGTGTTCCCACCGATGTGATCGGGGTGTCCGTGCGTGAGGATTACACTGTCTATGTCTTCAGGCTCGATTCCTTCAGTTTTGAGGTTCTGGAGAAGTTTTCCTGTGTTGGGGCCGAGACCATTAGCTCCCGTATCTACCAGCACACGATGCTCACCCGTGTTGATTACAAGACAGATGTACGGACTTACCCACTCGGGCCACTGTTCTAGCTGTAGGCTATGTTTGCGAAGCACCTGCTCAAGGAGCTCTCTTGGCGCGTTGGCGAAAAGGAACACAGCAGGTACCGGGAAGGTGGGAGGTGCGTATGTGTGAGTGCCGTCACTGACGGCTATGCATTGAAAACTCCCTACCTTGAAACCATGGGTTTGGCTGTTCATAGCTGCCCTATTCCGTTGTAGCCATCAAACTCACTTCAAGTATAACATGAAATGAAGCTAAGAACATGGTGAACCAACAAAACGCTAGATTGTGCAAGGCTTCGAATTACGGATTGCCTTCCCTGGATCTGCCAGCTTATACTTGTTTTACACAAATGAGATCGACCTCCAAAGGAGACCATGGAATATGTAGCTGATGGTACCGTAGAGTTCTATCCGACAACGATATTCTCACTGCCTCTGCCGGTGAAGTTCGAGTCTCCATCCGGAGTCGGGATTACTCTGACATCCGTGGATGATGTTCACTTGGCTGTGCGAATAACGCTGGAAGAGGACGGCGATGCAGTTGCTAATGAGAGAATGGAGATCGAACTGAAGAGGACTTGCGATCTTTTGAGCTATTTTTGCGGCATCCCAATACTGAAGAGCTCAATTATGGAGGTAACCTCGAACATAGTCACTCCCGAGGGTAAGCATCTCGCCAAGTTCAGCGCGAGATTTGCTGCAATACGTACTGTCGTCAAGGATTATAGTCCAAATTCCATACCCCAGCTGACTCATCGTCTCGAAACAGGGTACACTTCGGATTTTGAAGATGTCATTTCTATGTGGAGGGAAGCAATCAGCACGGAAGTACCGTCTCTGAAGTATTTGTTGCTGTACCGATTATTGGAGTTTCTGTTCAGGAATGATGTCAAAGCATTGACGGACTGGATCGCAGACAAGGAACCCTCAGTGAAGATTCTCTCCGATAGACGGAGGCGAAACGTCACAATCTACACTCACCTTAGAGATAACATCCACCCTAGACAAAAGACGTTCCCTATAAGAGATATAAACGATTGCTTGCCAAGACTTGAACGTTTGGTAAAAGAAGCTATAGAAGAGGACTTCTGCTAGGTTCACCCTTCGCCGGCCGAAAAACGGTAGGAGATCGCCATTCGGCCGCAAGGGCCGCCTTACTTCAGCCTTCCCACAAATACTAGATACACGGGCGTCTTGTAATTGGCAAACAGCCTAATATAAACGCCCACTACACTGTTGCTTGAAGCTACTTCTACTGTGTGTAGAAGTTTGTCCACTTCAGGTACAATAGCTGGCTCTTGGGAGCACCCAACCCACTGACCCGCATCATCCTTCTGTCCTAGAATGCACGGGAGCACAAAGACTTCTTTGAACGCATGAAACCCAAATTGCAGGACGGACATTCCGTACGCGATTTTCGCGAGCATGCGTGCAAAGCTCACTAGCACCCCACTCACGCTTACCGAAAAACCGTCAGCATCAAGTCTTGCTAACCGCTCCTTCATATCAGAAGGACCGTGCAGAGAGCATCCTACTACCATCACACCCCTCTCATAATCGTAGTCTCCCATATATGCGGGCACTTTCAGATGTGGCATTACTATGAGTGTGGGGCACTCCCCCGCGGGAAGACTTGCAACGAAACTCTGGCGATCTCTGAGCAACCGCAAATCTACGCTCTTAGATCTGTTCTTCCTCCGATAGGTGGGTAAGTCAAGAGTGGCGCGCGGCTCTCTAAAGTATTCTTTGAGAACATCTCTTTCGAAGGCCGACGTTATTCTGGCACATGCTCGACAACTTCCTTCGTAAAGTACCCATTCCGGCGGACACCCAAGTCCGTATGGCACAATGTGTTCTCTTGTGAGGTTAGTCTTTGACCCGCAATAGATGCACTCACCGACGTGAATTGCCGCTGGAATCATACCCTCAGCCTTTATTTTCATATTTCGCCGGTTAAATATACCAGTTGAACGGAATTGCACAAAACCGAGGAATGTTCAAGAAAGGGCAGTCGGAGCAATTGCATGGCAATTCCACTATTGAGTGGACATAACAGCTCGCATCTGGCAGGCCTGATTGCTATGGTGTCCGCGGAACCAGCAACGAAAGCCTAGGTTGTGGCCTTGCCGATGGCCCTCTGCGCCACACTATTTTGGACTGCTCAGCGTTTGTGTCGAAAGTGAGTTGAACTTAGACTGTACGATTGCCATGCCAATGCAGCCGAGGAGAAATATCAGTATGAAAGCTACTGCGGCACTCATGTCTTTATTGGTTACTAGCTCAACTCCCTCCGAATACTTCCAAAGCCAGTATATGTTCGCTATCGGAATGATTAGCAGCCAGGCCGTAGGGATCTGAGCACCCTTGTCGTTCATCTCCCTCTTGGTTTGGACATACCATACAATACCGTAGATGCCGAACGTAATCAGCGGCAGGAAGAAAACCAGAAACGGACTCCGATGTTGCATCTCACCCTCCTTTTTTGTCCGATACTATGTCTGATATCATTTGCTCTGTCAAGGCCTTGTCTTCACACCGACGTGGAATGTCGATCGACTGCACATTTGTCAGTTTTGTGCAAACATAACTTGGGGCATTATGCATGACAGACCCTCATTAAGCTAGTGCCCTTCATACGTTCCCTTTGACCGAAGACTAAAGTGAGGTCAGATGGGTCACCAGGTCCTCGGGTGCGGAGAAGAACGGCGAGTGACTGGTGTCCATGGAGATGACCTTTTTGCATGGTAGGGCTGTATACATCTTCTTTTGTACTGATGGAGAAATGACTCTGTCACGAAGGCATTCAATGTAAACCCGTGGTAGGCGACCGAAATTCTCCTCGGTGGTGATTACTGGTGTTGCAAAGGGAGCCAATGCCTGAGGAACAAACAGCGATTTGGCTCGAGCCACGTCTGGGTCCGAGCAGTCACCATAAAACACCTCTTTAACAGTGTCATCTCTGAGCGTCATATAAGTCTGGTTCTCGGCTATAATGATAGCCGACCCAAGTGACGATTGCGTATCCTGCATAAAGACTTGCATCATGGACTCGCCGTTTTGCAGGAGATAGGCGTTGACATATATCAGGAACTTGATCTTTTTAGGCAGGTGCTCACCGGCCTGGGCTATAACCGCGCCTCCCATGCTATGACCCACAAGGATTACCGGTTCAGGCTGAGCATCTAGTATTCCACAAATATGATCGGTATAGGCCTGCAATGAGATCTCTGAAATAGGTGTCCTGTCCTTGCCATGACCTGGGAGGTCAGGCGCCTCCACTTTGTGTCCTTTCTTCTCTAGGAGTGGAACAACCTTGTCCCAGCACCAGCCACCATGCCACGCTCCATGGACCAGAACATAACTGCTCATAGTCTATCTCCTCTCATTGTTTTGTATTTAGGTATCCAAACTAGAAAGGACACCACCAACCGCCACCAAATAGCGATCGCAGTGCCCTTCTTTTATTCCCCTAACTCATCAATCCTAATTTATGTCTCTCTTGTTGTCTTGTTTCGTGTCCGACCCATTGAGTCTAGTTCTCTCGTCTGCGATTGTCAATACCTTGGAATACAGAGATGAACCTGTGGGCGTGTTGAATCTAATTACGACCCTGGAGAGGCGAGTAGTGTTGGCAGGATCCTGAGGTAACAATACGTCATTTAGTTCAACAATGACCGATGATACGAGTGTGCTATATCCTACCCAAGTCCGCTAGGAGAGAGTCTGGCACTGAATCAGACCCTATACACAAAAAGAAGCCTCTGACAGTCCCATCTGCTTTACATCCCAGGTAATCAAAGCTATTTGACGAACTCTCCAATATCACTGCATACGATAATGGGTTTCTGAAAGTGTGTGAGGTCCTTGATTCGCTGGACCACGCTGGTGTCCGGGTTCACAATGGTTAGCTTTTTGAGTTCTCGCTGATACAGTGCTTCTAAAAACAACTTCTTAACGTTAAAGTCGGTGGGAGGAAAAGAGTAACCTATTACGACCAAATTCTGGCATTTAGATAACTCTTTCCGTGCTTCTTTCCAGGCTGCTTGAATTGCCGGGTGCCCAAGGTACTCGCCTTTGTACAGAACCATTGGAACAATTAGCGGTTTGTAGAGATGTTGTTGTTTTCCCTGTTTCCCCAAGGTAAGGTAGCCACCAGTAAACTCTTTTTTTAGATAAAAGAGTAACCCTTTTTCAGGCTTGGGAACATTGGCCATTACGTCTACGATCGACCCCCAGTTTAGCGAGCCATGTAACTTCAGCATTAGCGGACGAGTATGTTTAGACGGCACTTTCGTATTCCAATCATCACCTTCTGAGAACCGGACAGCATAGGAATCATTTACAGTCCAGGCAGGCACACTCTGTTTACTAGTAGCCCCTGAGTTGCTATGGGATGCTTTATCTATGACGGCTTCGACAATGAGGTCATAATTGGTCGTAATAATGGTTGACTTTTGCTTATGGACGATCTCTCCGAACTTCACCATCTCTGGGTCCGACTTCGCCTTGTGTGAAAACTCACTCAAATAATTAGAGAGTCGATGCTCAAGAACTAGTTCAATAAATAAGCATTCCTTGGCCTTTTTGACATCCTTTGACTTCGTGGCTTCTTGGCGCTCAAGTTGTAAGAAGGTATGCAGTTCCTCGAGGCTAAATGGCTTGGAGGCAAGGTCCTTCGGTGAAATGTGCCAGAACCATTGGATGAAGTCATAGACCCAATAGATGTTGGGCGGCTCGCTTGCTTGGTCTAGTGGCGGAACATTTCCATTGAGACGAAATTTGTAGTGAGGTACTGTAGCTCCTCGCGGAATTGGTTCATTTGGAAGCGCCTTCCCTTGGGCTGCAAGCAACTGAAAGAAATCTCCGTCAAGTGGAGGCTTCTGTCCCTGGGGATTAGTCAAACCCCGATTGGCTCCGGCACCTAAAAAGTAGACAGTCTCGCTCACCGCTCTTCCTCTACGCAGGCTTGCCAACTATAAATGTATTCCTAACACTTACAATTGCGGATAGTATCAGAATCATAAACGATTCTTAGACCAATTATCAAACTTAGCAGCAAGCACCTAGAAATGACCAGAGGTAACAATCAGCCAGATTGTGTCCGTAGGATCTACCTGTGTCAGTTTACGCTTTGATTTCCGCT
>CAZZAC010000030.1:0-14686 GCA_964652095.1 uncultured Dehalococcoidales bacterium
GGAGGCAAATGACGGATGAAGCTCAAATGCCAAAGCCCAAATGACAAACCAAGTCCAAATGACAAAATCCAAATAGCAAATAAAGTTCAAATGCCAAATAAAGCCCAAATGCCTAAAGGCCAAACGAAAAGGCGGGATAAACACCGTCCCTGCGGCGGCGCTGTGTTGGGTTTGCAGTCGGGTTCCGGGAAGCCTCACCCGTGGGATTTGACTTGTCAGGGTAGCACACGAGTTCCAAGCAGAGATTAACATAAATTATTTATTCGAACAAGGGGAAAATGTCACCTCATCTCCGAAAAGTTCATTGAGTTCATAGAGTTTGTAGAGTTTGTTGTGTTCATAAAGACTGGAGACACGTTAACGATACTAGAGACTCGTGGAGACTAATAGAGATACCAGAGAGATTGGAGGCCGCGAGAATGATGCTGAGGGATAGGCAGCCGTCTGAGTAGGCTGGCGGTATTGTCCGCTTTAGAGTGTCTTATTTCGAAAAGGCTGCATAAACCACATTGGCTTAAACCGGCCCGGGGGGTGAGGGTCAAAGCGGGGAATCATTTGCCGAACCAGGAGCGCCGGTAGGTCACTCTTGAACGGCCAGACAAAGAGGATGGCTGGAACGCCGAGTACGGCTGCGTGGGGTGGAAAGAGAACGCACGTGGCCCCTGCTAACGCCAGCCCTCAAATCTGGCGTCCGCTGGCAAAAGTGCCAGGATGTTCAGCCGGGTTCGGCAATCTGTATCCGCTTTGTGTAAGCGAATTCGGCCCCGTCTTCGAGTGTCACATGTATCTTTAAGAAATACCACTCATTACTGCTAAATCCTCCTCCGATTAGACAGCGTGTGTCGCTGGTGCTTCTATTGGGCTGCAAGGGGTCTGAAGGAGTAACATCATCAAAAGTAAAATCGAAGGGGATACCGGAGGCTGAAGATACTTTAAGAGTGGCAGTTAACGAAATAACAGGCTGAAGGCCCACATTCTTCAGGGTTATTTCGACTATCGGCCCTGCGGGATTAGGGAGTCCTATAGGGCCCGACACAGACGTGACTTCAATCGGTTCCTGGTTCTGCGACGTTAGGCTAACATCCACACCTCTCGCCCTAAGCTGAGGTACATATATGTTGATGGAATCTGAGCTCAGGGGGTTTTCCCAGAGGTAAACCATAGTCAAATCGGTGAGATCAGCAAGGGGAGAGATATCGCTAATCTGGTTATTGGATAGGCTGAGCCTTTTCAGGGCAGTTAGGTTCGAGAGAGGAGTAATGTCAGCTATTTGGTTGCCACCAAGGTCAAGATGGAGTGAAAGTGGTGAAAGTGGTGGCCCCATCTCCCACTCTTGGGTACCTAGACCTACTAGATTGGACAGAGGAGTGATGTCATCTATCTGGTTATTGGCAAGATGCAGCATTACCAGATTTGTGAGACTGGCAAGAGGGCTGATGTCCCTTATCTGGTTATCCGACAAACTCAACTTTGTCAGGTTAGTGAGGTTAGCAAGGGGGATAATGTCACTTATATTGTTATCATCAAGAACCACCCACTCCAAGCCGGTTAGTTTTGAGAGCGGGGATATGTCACTTATCTGGTTGTGGCTCAGGTCGAGGTCGGCTGCAGGCGGGATTGAATAGCCGCCGTGTGGACCCAAACTCACGAGATTAGATAGTGGGGTGATATCACTTATGGCATTATCGGCAAGGTAAAGGTATCTCAGGTTGGTGAGGTGCGAGAGAGCACTGATGTTGCGTATCCGGTTACCGTTAAGCTCCAGGTAGCTCAGGTTGGTGAGGTGTGAGAGAGGGGTGATGTCATCTATGTAGTTATTATCCATCTGCAGCTGCGTCAGAGCGGTGCAATACTCCAAGCCACTGAGGTCGGTGATATTCTTGTTCGAAACATCAAGGCCACTGAGCGTCTTTAGGTCTGAAGCGTAGATGACGCCCTGGGGTTTGCCAATTTCTAACCTGACCGCTGCTTCAATGTCCGGTTCGGCGAAGGTAACCATCGGTCCACGCACGGCTACTACTACCACGATAACAACTACAATACAACCTGCAATGATTCCTGCCAGCTTTTTCCTACTCATTCCATCCTCACTTCACAATGAAGCCTGTCAGTTCAATCTTCTAAACCTCTGCCCTATCTCCCATTTGAATATATCATATCATTATCTCCTATTACTGTAATGCAGAAGGCCGAAAAAGGTTGCATTATTCCGCTTCGCTTAATCTCTCCCGAATTCCAAGGACACCATACCAACTAGGCCTACTACAAATTAGTTATTTAGTTATACTGGCCAGGAAGAATCGATTGGTTTACCCCGCTTGATTCTTCCATGCACCTTGCCCTTGTTCTTGACATCGGGTCACATAAGAACTAAAATAAGGATAGGAATATGAAAAAAGGATTGTTAATAGTTGCTTTTCTCGTGCTTGTGGGCCTCCTGGTTGGTCTTGCCGTCGGTCCCCGTATCAGGAGCTGGGAAAATGCAGAGTTTACTATTAAGGTCATTGCTACTGAAGGAACAGGATTTGAAGGCTTCTGTACACATGAAGTGAAATATGTTATAGGTAGTCGAACCGAGGAGACTGACATCGAAGGCGAAATGACGGCAGACAAGAATACCTTTGAATTTGCCATACCGGGAATAGAGATTTCCTGTGTGATCAGGAACAAAACGCCAGGTAAGTCGATTGCGGTTATTTTGCTTAAAGACGGTACTGAAGTGAATCGTGTTGAAGGAACAGAATATGATTTTTATCTCGACTATTATCCTCCACTGAGTTGATACCTCAGCAGAAGCGGCTCAAGGCTTCCGGTACACACATGGCGAGTATGGCAGTACTCAGTATTCCAGGGACACCGCACCAATTAAGCCTGCTACAAATTAGTTATTTAGTTATACTGACCAGGAGCAAACCTGATTGGCTAAATGGCCTTATATTTGCCAGTATTTAGCCTTAACACTTTAATGAATCCTAAATTAGAAAGTGCAGAGGAAAAACGAAATCCAAACTAAACTCTGGCAAAACCTTGGGGTTTCATCCCTTTTTGAGATTCATTTGATTACTTCGGAGGAATGCCAAAATCGGCATAAACTCCTTATCAAAGAAAAAAACAAAGACTCGAGAAAACCCAAGACAAGCCATATTTGAGGCTGTTCAGCATTGAATGTTAAAAACATCGCCGGAAAGAGCGAATTCAACGATGTCGATTCTATTGACACTTTCTCTAATTAGCCCGAGAGCAAAGATAAATAGAAAGTCCCAGGTTAGCGAACTAGCTCTGAATTTTGTAATCGGTGAGGTAGCTTTGGGAAGAAATGTTGGAAGTATCTGATACTCTAGAGTAGCCCACTGCTTCTACCCAGCTTCTTCCTTCTGAAGCCCACTTTAGGTCATTATCTGCCCAATCTGCGATTTCCTTTAAAGAGATATAGCCATCGCTATTGCCATGTTTAGTGTCAACCGTGATGCAATCCTGGAGGAAATATTGCTTCATCTCTTCGTATGTAGTCCCCTGGGGGAGAGGGTCCACATATTGGTATTCACCTAAGCCGCTGAGGAATTCTTGACCAAAATGAACAAAGACGATTCTTGGACAGGACCCATCCTTCAATATTGGCAGGGCAACCTCACACCCGCAAGCCGTTATTGTTATTATCACCGCCTTGGCTTCGATTTGGTCTAGCCATTCATTGAGTTGGGTATACTCCAAGCTTCCCTCCATCCACCCTCCGCCACCGTGGCCCTGTAGGAGCAAGAACACTATGTCGTTTTTATCTGATTTACTAGCAATTTCCTAAATTGCCCTCCTTAGATTAGTGGCATTAGCTTCTTCCTTCTTGAGCAATGTTATATTTTCGGGCGGGACCTTTGCGTTTTTAACAAAAAATTTGTAATAGGAGTCAGCGAATGCGGCATCAAATTGCGGATCGTCAGCGAAACAATAATAGATGACTATGTACCTATCATTGGGAATATTGGGATCGTAGTGAGCAATGTTTTGTTCAAACCAATCGCTGAATCCATCGCCGTCAGTATCTGGCAAAGATATTTCAGTAGAGTTTTCGGATACATTTACATTTTCGTTTCCGTGATGAGTAGCAGCAAAAACAATTCCGACAGAAAGAGCAATTATAATCCCTGCTACCAAATAACCAATCTTGAATCTGGACATTTCTACTACCTACTTTGAATGCAGAGTGTTGCTTTTTATAGGGCAGATTATATCATAGCAAGATTAACTGGTTTCACTCGCTTTATTCTTCCATTTGCAGGCTTGGTTGGCTAAATGGCCTTATATTCGCCAGTGTTCAGTCTGAACACTTCAGAATATCCTATTTTGGAAAGGCTGCATAAACCACACTAACTCAGACCATCCCAGAATATGAGAATTAAAGCACAGAGTCATTATTACTCATAATAATAGTAACTCCAGTGGGGCAACTTCACTATTGATGATTCAGTGTACTCTATACCATCTGGAGGGTCATACTTATTGCTGTCTCTGTTCGTTATCTCTCTGCAGATAGCTCGCACCTCCTCTTCGTCCATGCTTGGTCCCGTCGTTATCGTTTTATGACAGGACTCGCACAACACCGTTACTCCAAATGCATTGTTCCATGTTCTCCAATATGGCTTTATATGATGGACATGCATACCTTTCTCTTCGGCCCGACCGCAGACTATGCATTTTCTGCCCATTTCCTTCAACACTCTTAACCTTAGCCCAGCTTGTATATCCTTCTTATGCACACAAGAGTGACCTGATATCGGGACATGCAAACGAGAGTCAAATACTTCCTTCACCAACGAACTGACATCTCGTATTGCCGGAATGCTTTGAGGCAAATAGTTTATGTACCCTCTCTCTATTCCGTACAACTTCACAAGGATTAACTCGCTCTGTTCATCCATTTCGAGCGCGGATTATAGCTCGGCATGTTACACCACTACAACTTCCATACGATTTAGCCCAGAAGCTTAAATCCCCTAAGCTCCTTGACTATCTTCTCAAGAACATTTTCCAAGCTCTCCTGAATGAAATCTTCCCACACTTTTGGCTGTACATTGGAGGGAAACTCGCAGCCTTCCTCTTTAAGATAAATGACACGATTTCTGAACTTCTCTTGTGCCAAACAAATCTCATGGATTACGTTGGGCCGAGGCTGGAAATAATCTTGAACTTTGTCATCCTTGGTTGCTAAAATAATCGCGCAAAGGCATCCAGTCATCTGCTCCTCGACTAGGTCATCTATGGATTTTCCTAAACTTGGTTCTCTGGCTACAATGACTGGCACAAAGCCCAAAGCTCTAATAAACCGCTCCACTCTATCCAGTGCAGGCGTATGCTTGCCGTGGCTGATGAAAATACGCTTATTCATGCTTGGAGTGACATAGCCTTGCTCATCTTCTATGCCTTGAATGCCTACTTGCTCTAGCTGGTCAATTGCAGACTGAATAATCCCCTCCGCCATATTTAGTCCCTGTTGATAAGCTTCTAGGTCTTTTGACCTTTTGACTTCTTCTCCTTCCCACAAGGAAGCAACAAAAGTTCCTGTAAATTGCCAGCTTATTGTTTTCCAGTTATAGTATATTCCGGAAGTGGTGGTAAAAAGTCGCGCTAAATCTATGCCTACGTTTTGCAGCCACCTCATATGTTCAGACGAATAAGGTTGGCATCTTCTGAGTGGGAAGATTCTATCTAAATGCTTTTTCAAAACGGCTATCGCTTGCTCTGTGCGAGTATCCATTACACAACTTGCTCTCCGAATTACTAGTCTCTACTACACATTTATTAACTAGGAATTCATTGCAGCTATACTAAGCATCAGTTCGCTGGCTGTCAAGGCCTCTAATAAGCCTCAAGCCAGCCTCAAACTTCACTAAGTGAGCAATTCACAGCTTCTTCTACATGAGGTTTGGCTGGTGGTATAATTGATGTGAGGAGGGAGGCATGAAGAAATCAGAAAAGGGGACGAGACTCATCAAGGTTCTGCCAACATCAATTAGCATTTACATAGTGGTGACCTTACTCTTAATAGGACTAGTCATTGCTAAGGACTGGACAAGGCTGTGGCAAATCTTGACTACCCCCAGCGTATATGTAGTTCTGCTAACTTTCTTAGTTGTAAACATAATCATTCAAGTATTGCTTATATTCCCGAGGCTCCAGTACGTTGGTGTCACTGTAGTTGTAATTGGAATTGTAGCTTTAACTTTGTACTCAATAGCAGGACCGCAAATTAAAGAAACTCTGACCTATGACTTGGTTGGGTTTGGCGTAGGAGCAATCGGCACCGGTGTAGGAATAATTGCTATAGGCATTGCAAAGGAATCTGATAAAAGAATGGCAGCGATGGCAGACCTCCAATTCGACCAAGCTCTTAGTGCGCTAGTTGATTACTCTGAACCAGCTGAATCATGGAAGGACATGTACTACCATGCCCGAGGTGCCTTGCGGCTTGCCCCATGGGCAACCGAAGAGAAGAAACGTGAGCTTAAGCGTGTGCTCAAAGAGGTCATGCGACAAGCGCAAGCAGACAAGGAGACAGGAGGATTAGTCTCCGAAATCAAAGAACTGTGGAGCCAATACGGAATTGACAAGTGGCCTGGCGGAGATTCATTGCCAAACACTTCTTGATAATCGGATGCTAGACATACTCAGGAGCCCCGATAAAGCCTCAAGCTATCCCGAAACTTCATTGGCCAATATAAGTGACAGAAGTGTAGTCTGGGCCAGCCGGATTATTCGAGGGACATAGTGCGTAATTCGCAGTGGGCCTAATTGGTATGATGTCCCTAAATTCGGAAGAGACTAAGCGAAGCGGAATAGTGCAACCTTTTTCGGTCTTCTGCGTTATAGTAGTAATAGAAGGAGAGCTGCTTAGACGAAAGGAAGGCGAAATGGATAAGCGGAGACAATGGGGAAAGTTCAGCAGATTGGACTAATAATCTTCATTATGAAAAGACGATGGAATGAGTAAGAAAAAGCTGGCAGGAATCATCGCAGGTTGTATTGTAGTTGTCATCGTCATCGTAATAGTAGCCGTGCGTGGACCGACGGTCACCTTGCTCTTGGCCGATTTCGCTGACCCTAACCTTGAGGCAGCGGTCAGGCAATACATTGGCAAACCCCAGGGCCCCATCTACACTTCAGACCTGTGGGGACTCAGGTACCTTCAGGCTTTCGACAGGAATATCACCGACCTCACTGGACTGGAGCACTGCACCGCTCTGACGAAGTTGAGGCTGGGGGATAACGAAATAGGTGACATCACCCCTATCTCAAACCTCACCAACCTTGAACTCCTAGACCTTAATGGTAACCAAGTAGACGACATCAGTGCTCTCTCAAACCTCACCAACCTGAGCTACCTTTACCTTGCCGACAATGAGATAAGTGATATCAGCTTATTATCTAATCTGGTGAATTTGGGTAAGCACACTTTCTATTCAATCCCGCTCTCAGCCTGCCTCGACCTCAGCCATAACCAGATAAGTGACATATCCCCGCTGTCAAACTTAACCAGCCTGGCGTGGGTGGTTCTTGATGATAACAATATAAGTGACATTACCCATCTTGCTAACCTCACTAACCTGACAAAGTTGAGCCTGTCGGATAACCAGATAAGGGACATCAGCCCTCTTGCCAGTCTCACAAATCTGGTAATGCTGCATCTTGCCAATAACCAGATAGATGACATCACTCCTCTGTCCAATCTAGTAGGTCTAGGTACCAAGGAGTGGGAGATGATTATATATTCACTCCATCTTGACCTTAGTGGCAACCAAATAACTGACATTACTCCTCTCTTGAACCTAACTGCCCTGAAAAGGCTGGGTCTATCCGATAACCAGATTAGCGACATATCTCCCCTTGCAAATCTCACCGACCTGACAAAACTGTATCTCTACCAGAACCAGATAAGCGACATCTCTCCCCTCGAAAATCTCACCAACCTGAACTGCCTTTACCTTGCCGATAATGAGATAAGTGATATCACCTCACTATCCAATCTGGTGAATTTGGGTGCGTACACTTTCTGTACAATCCCGCCTTCAGCCTGCCTCGACCTCAGCCAGAACCAGATAAGTGACATCACACCTCTGGTGGACAATGTAGGACTTGGTGAAGGAGACGAGGTTGACCTTCAGGACAATCCTCTGAGTGCCGAGTCCATCAACACCCTTATACCACAGCTTGAGGCGAGAGGAGTAGAGGTCTTGTGGTAGTATAACCCGATAGCTGTTAGCCGAGCTGGATGGATTTGAAATTGAATTAAGAGAAAGTCAATGAGAATAGCTATTCTAATTTGCTGTATTCTTGCTTTAGCCTTGTTAGCCTTGACAGGCTTATCATATACTTGGGGAATTTCATCAGAGGTTTCCGTAACTGGCATAGATAATGGGGTCATAATTCAGAATGTAGGAAACCATCCTTGCCTTGTTATTGTTAATGCGCCTGAAGGTGAGCAGCAGTTCGAGCTGGCTGTCGGCGCAAATGTAACGCTTGTAACGCTTAGTAACATAACAGGGACGATTTGTGTTTCAGCATTTGGCTCGCGTACTGTCCCGGTGGATTTGGTGCATTTGTTTAAGCCAGCGGATGGTTGGCCGGGAATCACATATAACCTATCCTCAAACCTCACTGATCCCTAGTCTGGGCAAGCCAGATTATTCCAAATATCGTAGTTTGGGAACCTCCGTCTTGGACTTAACGAACTAAAAGCAAAGCTAGAGCGTTATAGCCCAATAGGATTAGCAAATCCAATTCCGATAAACTTGGAGTTAAGAGAGTTTCTATAATTTGCCTGCAGCCTTATCCAAGAACTCTAGGAACTCAGCCTCATTAATTGTCTTTGTCCCAAGCTTCTCTGCTTTAGCTAGCTTGGAGCCAGGGTCGGCGCCGACCACCACATAAGAGGTCTTCTTGGTGACATCTGAGCCAGCTTTGCCACCGAGAGCCTTTATTTTCGCTTCTGCTTCTGAGCGGGAGAAGGATTCCAGCTTCCCGGTAAAAACAAATTCCAGTCCGGCTAAAGGTAACTTCTTGGGCTTGGCTTTTTTAACTTTCTTTCTTTTCAGCTTTACCTTGGCGTTCTTTAGCTTTTCAATAATTTGCCTATTTCCTTCCTGTCTGAAAAAGGCAACGATGCTTTCAGCTATCTTGGGGCCGATGGAGCGAAGAGTTGAAAGCTCCTCCTGGCTGGCTTTGGCCAGTTGGTCAATACTGTGGAATTGCTCTGCCAGTAGTTCGGCGTATTGCTCACCGACATGCAGAATTCCCAGGGCGAAAATAACCCGTGCTAAGGGTCTGTCCTTACTCTTCTCGATGGAGCTAATTACATTGGAGACGCTTTTATCCGCCATTCTTTCCAGACCGAGAAGCTGCTCCTTGGTAAGGTAGTATAAATCGGCAGTATCCTTGACCAGGCCGGCCTCGAACAATGCCTGACATAGCTTTTCACCTACGCCATCTATGTCCATTGCCCCGCGGCTAACAAAGTGCTTGATTCTCTCCAGGGCTTGAGAGGGACAAGCAGCATTAGTGCAGCGGTGCATAGCCTCATCTTCGGGCTTTATGACCTCGCTTCCACACACGGGACAGCGGCCGGGCATCGAGAAGATTTTCTCCTTGCCGGTACGGCGGCTGACGATAGGTTCGACTATCTCAGGAATAACTTCACCAGCCCGCTGCACCACGACCCAGTCGCCGATGCGGATATCTTTACGATGGATATCTTCTTCATTATGCAGCGCCGCCGAACTGATAACTACACCCCCTACTCGAACTGGTTCTAAAATAGCGTAGGGGTTAAGACTCCCCGTCCTCCCCACATTTATGCCAATGTCAATAAGACGCGTCGTACCCTGAATAGCGGGAAACTTGTAGGCAATGGCCCATCTGGGCTCGTGAGCCACAGTGCCCAGCTCTTGCTGGAGGGCAATAGAATTGACCTTCACCACTATGCCATCAGCCTCGTAAGGAAAGTTTTCCCGGCTTTCTACCCAGTTCTGATAATATTTCTCCGTTTCATCGAGGGAGTGGCGTAGAGCGATATTGGGGTTTATCTTGAAGCCCAGGGACTTAAGGTATTGCATGATTTCCCAGTGAGTGTCGGGCGCCACTCTGCCTTCAGCCCAACCTAATCCATAAATGAATATGTCCAAAGGGCGTTTAGCCGTAATACTGGAATCGAACTGCCTTACCGAGCCAGCAGCAGCATTCCTGGGATTGGCAAAAAGCGGCAGCTCCTCTTTGGCCCTTTCTTCGTTAAGCTTTTTAAAACCAGCCTTGGGAAGATAAACTTCGCCCCGGACTTCAAATCTGGGCGGCGCCTCTTTGGGTACGGAAAGGGGAATACTCCTGACGGTTTTCAAGTTCTGGGTGATGTCCTCACCCCGGTAGCCATCTCCCCTGGTTGCTCCTGTGACGAGCAAGCCATCAACGTAAGTCAAGGCTACTGCCAGCCCGTCGATTTTAGGCTCGCAAACAAGGTCAAACTGGCGCCCGCCTAAAAGGTTACTTACTCTTTTATGCCAGGCTGCCAGTTCTTCATAAGAAAAAGCATTGGCCAGGCTCAACAATGGCTGGGGATGTTCGACAACTCCGAACGCTTCCACAGGAGGCGCCCCAATCCTTTGCGTTGGCGAATCAGGGGTAACAAGCTCAGGGAGCTCAGCCTCAAGCTGCTTGAGCTCCTTCATCAGCTCATCGTACTCGGCGTCGCTGATTTCAGGGCTGTCCAGCACGTAGTAACGGTAATTATGGTGATTAATTATCTCCCGCAGCTCTTCTATCCGCTGCCTGGCTTTATTTACGTCTTTCATAAGGCTAATTTTTATTTATAGTATAGCAAAACTCCTCGCTATTAATCCTGCCTTGCGACTAGCTCCTCTCCAACTCATCAAACCTATGCTGTGTGCTACAATTAGACGAGTTTTATGGGGAACACTTTCCCTTGCTTCATCTGACGAGCAACATCGAGGCCCACATATGCAAAAGAACAAAAGCATGAATGAGATAAAATACAAGCCAATCGGAGTTATTCACTCTCCGTTCAAGGAACCCAAAGGGACACCTATACAGCCTGCAGGTGCTAAAGGTACCAATGGGATAGTCGAGATATTCCCGGAATATGCTGAAGGTCTGAAAGATGTCGAAGGTTTTTCTCACATTATTTTGCTATACCACTTTCACTTATCCAAAAGGTCGGCATTGACAGCAAAGCCTTACATGGATAACGAAATGCATGGAGTCTTTGCCATGCGAGGTCCCGGTAGGCCTAATCCTATTGGCATCTCAGTAGTGTGTCTTGTCAAGGTTGAATGGAATATGCTCCATATTCGAGATGTGGACATTGTAGATGGGACTCCCCTTCTGGATGTTAAACCTTATATTCCCGAATTTGACATAAGGGAAGTGGAAAGGATAGGATGGCTAGAGAAAAATGTGCACAAGCTTTCGGAATCGAAAGATAATGGAAGGTTCGCAGAGTGATTTGTCTGACTTGCGATAGCGGAACATATGAAGTTCCAGCTCTTGGCTTTTGTCACTCCGACTTCTCAAATCTGAGATATGTTGGGCAAGGTCTGCATTATTTTGAGGAGGATAAAACATGGCTACGAAACCAGTTATAATCAGGTTCTTCGCCCCGGTGATTGATGCCACTGTCAATGCCCTGATGAGTGCCGTCGACCAGAAAATGAAGCAAGGGATAAAAGATTTCATCCTTCTTATCTCTTCGCCGGGCGGCTCTGTTATCCATGGTCTAAGCGCATATAATTATTTGAAAGGATTACCTGCTTCCATAACTACACACAATTTCGGCAGCGTGGACTCAATAGGCATTGTCATATACTGTGCCGGTTCGAGAAGGCTATCAGTGCCCCAGGCGAGATTTCTATTTCACGGCGTTAGTGCGCAGTTTAGAGGGGAACAGAATTTAGAGGAGAAACTGCTGGAGGAAAGGTTAAAGGGATTGAGAATTGATATGGAGAATATTGCCAAGGTAATCGCAGCCAATACAGGTAAAAGCGCCAAAGATATTACTGATGCCATGATTGAGAGGACAACTTTTAATCCCGAAGAGGCGCAGTCCTGGGGCCTAGTACACGAAATTAAGTCAGAGCTATTCGAAGCAGGAAGCGAAGTAATTGCCATACAATTCCAACAACAAACACAACCGCAACCGCCGCGGAAGCCGTAACATCAGCCGAGAAGCGTGTGCCCCACTACTCCCTGTTTCAAACAAAATGATTCGTAGCCTGGTGCCTTCAGATTTCGATGCTATACTCAAGGTCATAAATGATGCTGCGCAAGCTTATAAAGGAATAATCCCAGATGATAGATGGAAGGAACCGTATATGTCAGCCGAGGAATTAAAAGAGGAAATTGAAGCTGGCGTTAGATTTTTTGGGTGGGTGGGAGGCGGGCATTTGCTCGGAGTGACAGGCATTCAAGCTCTTAAAGATACTACCTTAATCCGGCATGCTTATGTGCTTCCAGGATTCCAGAGTAAGGGAATTGGCAAGAGGCTACTTGAATATCTCGTAGGCTTGGCCGAGACTCCGGAAATTCTGGTAGGGACCTGGGCTGATGCCACCTGGGCCATTCGATTCTACGAGAAACACGGTTTCAAGCTGGTGTCGTCCAGGGAAAAGGATAGGCTGTTGCGGACATATTGGAACATCCCCGAGAGGCAGATTGAAACCTCAGTGGTGCTGAGGACAATCCCTTCTTTCCAGTTAAAGGTATGACTTCCCAAGGTGACATTTTATATGTTTGTAACATTGTGTAATAACCTTCCGTGTCATTGCGAGCCCCGACTTGTCGGGGCGTGGCAATCTCTGGGGATTGCTTCGGCTGGTTTCGCCAGCCTCGCAATGACAAGCGGGCATCGAGATTGCGGAGCCTGTTCCGAAGCGTAAGCGAGGAATCTCGCTCCTCGCAATGACAAAAAAGAGGTGCCATTGAGGTACTGAACGAGGGCAAGGGCTTTACGATATACTTTTTATTACGATATACTTTTTACCATAAGGATTTTCCGGAGGCAGAGATGAATATTAAACAGACCCTGGAAGATACTGCCAGCGAAATACCACACAAAGAAGCCATTGTTCTTGATGTTCAGCGGATTACTTATGGGGAACTGGACGAAGCTTCTAACAAAGTAGCCAATGCCCTCCTGAAGCTGGGGATGAAAAAGGGCACCCATGTGGCTATCTTGATGTCTCATAGCCCAAAATGGGTCATCAATTATTTCGGGGTGATCAAAGGTGGGGGCATAGCGGTGTTGCTCAACACTGCGCTTAAAGCACCTGAACTCGATTCTTTGCTGCGAGACTCCGACTCGGAAATTCTGGTAACGGAGAAGAAATTTTCTCGGATGCTTTCCTCGGTTTTACCACACATTCCTTTACTAAAACACATAATTGAGGTTGATACGGGTTCTTATGCCAGTATGGTATCTAACAGCTCTTCCACATCACCGGCTATCGATATAAAAGACGAGGATGAAGCTACTATATTTTACACCTCTGGCGTACTGGGGAAACAAAAGGGCGTGGTACATACGCATGCCTCCCTTATGGGAACTCCCCCAATAATTACCGCGGGCATACAACGGAAAAGAGAAGATGTCATTATAGACCTTGTTCCCTTTTCTTATCTTTATGGCTTATTCGAGGTTCTTTTTGGTTCGATTATCACAGGCTCTACCATCGTGCTTATGCCTAATTTCACTCCCAGGGCTGTTCTAGAGGCTGTGGAAAAGGAGAAAGGAAGTATTATCTTTGGCGTTCCTGCCATGTACAATGCCCTGGCTATGGTACGTGACGAAGTCCTAGCAAGATATGACCTGAGTTCACTGCGATTGGCTGTTAGCGCAGGGGCAAAGTCCTTTCCTAAGCTAATGGAAACTTTGGAGGACAAGTTCGGGTTATCACTTTATGAAGTATACGGTCTCACGGAAGCTTCAGCCGTTTCCATAAGCACCTTTAACAGCCGTAAACTGGGGACTGTTGGCAAGCCAATTTGCCGTATTAAGATACTGGATGACAGCGGCAAGGAAGTTCCCAGGGGCGAAATAGGGGAAGCTGTGTTCAATGCCCCCTGGGTGATGAAAGGATACTATAAAGCTCCTGAACTCACGGCTCAAGTCCTTAAGGATGGCTGGTTTTATACCGGAGATTTAGTCAGGATGGATGAAGAGGGCTACCTGGAGTATATAGAGAAGAAGTCGTTCATAATAGTCACGTCTTCTGGACTTAAGATTGGTCCGTCAGAAGTTGAATTCGTGCTGCTGAGCCACCCCAGCGTAGCTGAGGCAGCCTATGTAGGTATTAACGATGGTTATGGAGGACAGATACCCACAGCCTTCGTAGTGCTTAAAGAAGGGCAACATGCCACGGAAAAAGAGCTGTCCAACCTTTGTTACCAAAACCTGGCTGATTTTAAGCTCCCTAAGAGAATTGAATTTGTAGACAGCATACCTAAAACCAGCTCGGGGAAGATAGCTAGAAAGAAGCTCAGAGAAAGAGGGCTATCCCAGAACTAGCTCAAAAAGTAGCTATTAGCCTTTAGATCCCCAGAATGACATTACTCGATGCTCACATTATCCTGATGTTGACGTGGTCGACACTTATTGGTAACATCATTAACTGAGCCGTGCTAGGCGGGGAGCTAG
>CAZZAC010000031.1:0-14474 GCA_964652095.1 uncultured Dehalococcoidales bacterium
TAGTGTTCACGGATGGGAAGACAGTCTATTTCTACGAGGACTATGATGTTCTCGTGGACACGTTAAAGCAAGGCCAGACAGTATTACGTATCGCGGTTCAAGACCTGATCGCAGAAGTGCAGGCCAGGTTGACCAATAGGCGGTGAGCACAGGGGGGACCCATCCTGTCACAATTGCAGGATATGGCAGCAGCTGGATTTAAACCGCCCGGGAGTAGTTTAGGAGAAAGTCAATAGCCTTGTGGCACATATTTTATAGCTAAAATGAGTGTTTGAGGATATTATCTTGACGGGGTGAGGAAGTAAGACGAGGATATCATAAAGTCAAAAAGGGCTGTATTATACAAATAGATGCGGACGACAGCAAAGAGAAGGCTTCTAATCGGAGCAGGGACTTTATGCACAGGATTAGGGGTTATCGGTATTTTTGTCCCGATTCTACCTACAACCCCATTTCTATTACTCGCCGCTGCTTGTTATATGCGGAGCTCTGAACGGTTTTATCAATGGCTTATAAACAACAGAATATTTGGAGCCTATGTCAGGAACTACATTGAGGGCAGAGGAATGCCTATAAGGGTAAAGATATTTACCATCCTTCTACTTTGGCTCACTATCGGACTCAGTATAACTTTTGGAGTACAGAACATAGTTGTCAGGATAGTACTAATTTGTATTGCTATTGGGGTTACAGCACATATTTGCCTAATCAAAAAAAGAAAAATTGAAGATATTTAGAAGTAAAACTAACTGGCAGCAGCTGGGTTTGAACCAGATTAAAGGAGGGCTTGAAATATGATAAGGAATGATAATGAGACGCAATGTTGTCCTAAGTTTAATCCTGAACCATGGCATGATAAAGAAATAACGTGGGAAGATAAGCTCTTTGTCAAAGACACTATGAGGCAATTCATGCATATGCCGCTACCCGGAGCATTCGGTAAAACAGTCGGAAGGATGTGGAAGAAAATTGAAGACGCAGGAGCAAATCCGGATACCAAGGACTTTATCATGCTTGCCACCGAATCATCGCCCTGGAAAGGCGAACTATATATCAATGTGACAAAAGAAATCCCGAACGCTGAAAACGTCAAACTATCAGGAACATACATCACCAAGGTTTTCGATGGTCCGTATAACGCCGTGCCAAAATGGATTAAAGAAATGGCTCAATATGTAAACCAAAAAGGCAAGACAGTTAAAAGGTATTATTTCTACTACACGACCTGCCCCAGGTGCGCCAAGATTTACGGCCATAATTATGTGGTAGCATTTGCAGAGGTGTAAGATACCACCTTCTTAGGAAATGTCGGATTAAACGGTGGTATTGACAACAAAAGCATAGATGGCTATTCTGAACCTGCGACGCCAATATTAAGGGGGTTGGTATGAAACTATCACCAGAGGAGAAGAGGAGAATCTACGAGGAAGAGAAGGCGCGGATTGAGGCACGGGAAAAGATAGAGCGAGAGAAACTGACAGCGCCAGCAGGTACAAGTACAGGGCTATCGCCAAATGTTGCCGGATTATTGTGCTATGTTGCCGGATGGATAACCGGCATCATCTTTTTCGTTTTAGAGCAGAGAAACAAATTTGTTCGTTTCCACGCGGCGCAGTCAATTGTTGCGTTTGGCACCCTCACAGTTGCCGGGATTATACTTGGTTTGTTACCAGTGGTCGGTGATGCTTTCTCTTCAATTATAGTAATTATAGGGGTCATTGTTTGGATAATAATGATAGTCAAGGCTTCCAGTGGTGAGTGGTATAAACTACCATGGGCCGGCGATGTTGCTGAGAAGATAGTCGCTTCATCAGGGGTAACAGGTGAATACTCCGAACCTCCGCCCTCAGAACCAACAGCAGAATCAGAGGCAGCAGCGCCTACACCACCCCCCACTGCAGATTCAGGTAAACGAATCGGAGATAAAGTAGACGCTCACTTTAAGAGTAGAAGTGGAAGAATAACAGCTTCCGCTTTTGCCATCGCCTGGAGTATCGCTTTATTAATATTCTTCAACTTTTTTAATCAATACGTAGCCTATTATCATTCGGAAACAGTAGGCGGCATTACTACATGGATAAGGTATCCGTTCTTTACAGAAGACATCAATCTATGGCTACCGATTCTTACAGCAACTCTAATCATAACTATTATCGGTCACATTATTTTGATTATCCTTGATAGGTATGTATTGCGTGAAATGATTCATATCGTTATAAATGCATTTTCACTCTGGACGGTTTTAACCCTTCTATCTGTCTTTCCTTTCGACTTCAGTGTAATACCTAACCCTGCTGCGGCTGATGCCACTTATTTAGGCGTCAGTATATTCTTGATTTTTATTTCAGTCGCGGTAGGAATCGCAATACTGGTTAGGGTGATAAAGCTAATTGTTAATGTAGTCAGGGGGACTGCCAGTTATCAGGAGCATATTTAACTAACCAGTTTTGTCAAATTGACCACCTATAGAAAGGCATTTATTCAGAGGAAAGGTGTGATATGAAGAAAGCAATAATAATAATTGCAATAGTAGCAGCGGTAGCGATAATCAGTAACGTGCTATTTTGGGGCGGTTGGCCGAGAGGCCTGGTCGGTTCTGGAAATCTTGAGACCGAAGAGTATGCTTTTACTGATTTCACTGAAGTTGAGATCGACAGCGCTTTTAACTTTGAAATCAAACAATCCAGCTCGTACAGTATCAATGTTACCACGGACGATAATATAATAGACCATGTCCAGGTTTCCCAAGACGGTCAAACTTTGAAGATAAGTCTTGGGAGAGTCCTACGCATTGGGTCCGTAACTTTTAAGATAGGTCTTGGGATATTCCCATACCTTGGGTCCATAACTTCGAGAGCCTCGGTGACTATGCCTCAGCTTCGCGGCCTGACTGCCTCTGGAGCATCGCATGGTACTGTTTCCGACTTCAATTCCACTGAGGATCTGGCTATCACTGTATCTGGAGCCAGCAGGGTTACTGGTGACATCACAGCAGGCAATGTCGAGTTTGACATAAGCGGAGCAAGCACTATTCAGCTGGAAGGGTCTGCTAACGACATGGTCGCTAGTGTAAGTGGCGCTAGCCATTTCAATCTTGACGATTTCATAGTTAATAATGCCGACGTCAATTTTAGTGGTGCCAGCAGTGGCACTGTAAACCTGAATGGCAGACTGGATGCCAACCTTAGCGGTGCGTCAAGACTATGGTACATTGGTGAGCCTACAATGGGCGATATCAATACATCCGGTGCGTCTACAATTAGTAAGAAATAAAGACTTCACCGGTGTGACCGAGTGCCAATCACACCCCAGCAGTGCAGCAGCTACTGAGCAACGGTCTATTAAATAGTTGCTCAGACGCTTTTCTGAGGGGTGATTTTTGTTTGGTTCGCTAATCTGCTTTATTTACGCTTGAGAGATAGCAGGTTGACATTGGAAGTTGCTATCAGGCAAATTCCAATAATCCCTAGGATTGTGGAAATACCTGTGGTATTTTCTCCCAGGATATCGCCATCAAACATAAAAATAGCAGCTGTTAATGCTAAAACAATCCCTATTATCCATTGTGCGAAGAATGCTTTCTTCTGTTCCTTGCTTATTCCTTCTAGCTTTTCCCCTTTTTGCCTCCTCCAAACGAATAATGCTACAAGTACCAATAAAACACCAATAACAATAATCGTAATCGCAATCATATCAACACCTCCAATTACTGTTTTCCCAGCATACTACGTTTCATCTCCCCAGGTTGTCAAGTGGACTGAATTTCTGGTAGCGGGTCAATTAGAGAGGATTTATGTTTATTGGTGGCAGCGGCTGGACTTGAGGCAGTTAATGGGCGATGTTCTTTTCCATTTCAATGAAGTCTACCTGCCCGATATGGGTATCCCTGACTGTCTTGTTAGTAGTTATAAACCCCGCTCTTTGATAGACCTTTATAGCGCGCTGGTTGAAAACAGCAACAGCAAGCTTAATGGTGTGTCTTATCGATTTATACTGCAGTGCTGCATATTTTACACACTCCAATACAAATTCTTCACCCAGTCCTTGACCAGTCAAGTCCGATCTTAGACCCAATGATAACCAGAATTCATCATTTTCATTCAATACAGCCCTAATAGTATTTTGCCAGTTTCTAGTGTCCATAAATATCCTGAGGTCATCTTCGTCTGCTGCCATATCATAAAACGAATAGACATCATCATAGTGCCAATTGGAAACAATATCATTGGCATATTTCTCGTTCATAGGAGTAAAGATATATTTCATTTTATGCTTTAACGGGCTGTATCCGGAAAGATAATATGCCAAACAAATAAATAAGTGGCAGCGGCTGGATTTGAACCAGCGACCAAAGGCTTATGAGTCCTCTGCTCTACCCCTGAGCTACGCTGCCCGAAAATAGTTTAGCATTGGCCAAAGGAGACGGTCAAATAAACCGTGCTTCCTCACTGACCATGACAAAGGGAATTTGAGTCGTTATAATCTAATGCGGCAAATTGCGCCATATAGGAGACTCAGATTGAAAGAACCGTTTGGCAGATTCGTAGAAAACAAGTTGGGGGCTGATACTTTGCTTATCACCTGCGGCTTGCCAGGCACCTGGAAGACCGAGACGAGCGAGGAGATTTCCAGGATTAAGGGTTACCCTATCCTTCGGTCCGACCTGGTTAGACTGGAAGTGCTGAAGGATGAGGATATATTCGATGAGAAGGTCGCCTCGGATATGAGCAAACGAACGCTGGTATATGATGAGACGTTCCGACGGGCAAATGAGGCTCTGGAGAAGGGCGATAGTGTAATACTCGATGCCACCTTCGTCACCCAATCGTTGAGAAGACGGGCTGCTGAGATAGCAGCCAAACATAATAAGACATTCGTCATCCTTCAGACCCATTGCCCGCAAGAGGTAGCCATCGCCCGGATACTAAGACGTACCCAAGGGGATTACGAATCAAATGCCCTCACCGAACAAGCCTACCTCAACAATAAAAAGAAGTTTGAGAAAGTAGACGTTGATGACCTGAAGCGGTTGTATCCCGGACTCAATATCATCCACCTGACGGTTGATACTCAATATGACCCGCCCGAAGATTGGTATATCATCGGCATGGAAAAGAGATAGGAATGAAGATAGATTTGCACATCCATACCAAGACCGGCTCGGATGGCAATCTCCCTATTGAAGAGGTTTTCCAAGAAGCCAAAAACAGAAACATTGATTTAATCTCGATAACCGACCACGATTCTATAGACTGCCAGAGAACAGCTATCGCCCTGGCGAGAAAGCATGGCATGTCTTACATCACAGGGGTGGAATTAAACGTGACTTTCCATTATCCTGAGGGCAATAAAGATGTTTCCCTGGATTTCCTGGGATACGGGTATGACATCGGCAATCAAGAGCTAAAGAGCAAGCTTCAATTGATAAAAGAACACAGGGGGAAAAGGGCACGTCAAATTTTAGAAAACCTGAATGTTGAGTTCGATAAAGAGGGTATTGAAAGATTTACCGAGGAAGACCTCAGGAAAATAGAGGATAGTGTAGACGGCGTGTTCGGGCGACCCCATATAGCGAACTACCTGGAGGGAAAGGGGATTGTAAAGGATAAGCAAGAGGCCTTCGATAAATATCTGGTCAAATGCAATGTCCCCAAGTACCCGCTTTCTCTTGCTGAAGCATCAAAGCTGATCAGAAACGCCGGCGGTGTACTGGTACATGCCCACCCCAATGACCCCCACGGAACATCCCTGGTAAGCATAACGCGCGATTTGGACGAACAAACGAATGTCATAGAAAAATATATGCTACAATACATCGATGGTGTCGAGTGCTGGCATTCCAGACATGACGAGAAAACCACGGCACACTATATTGAGTTTGCCAGGAAGCACAACATGCTCATGACCGGAGGCAGCGATTGTCATCAAAAACCGCTCCTCATGGGCACATTGGATATACCTGATTGGGTTGCTGAGCAGTTCAGCTAATGCCATTTTCAAGGAGCTAAAAAGATGAAGAATTATGACATTAAAGACCCCTCCCTGGCCCAAGAGGGCAAGCTTCGCATCGACTGGGCTGGCAAGGAAATGCCAGTCGTCAAACTAATAAAGGAAAGATTTGGCAGGGAAAAGCCCCTGGCGGGAGTGCGTGTCTCTGCTTGCCTCCATGTCACGACGGAAACGGCCAATTTAGCTCTGGCTCTAAAAGAAGGTGGTGCTGAAGTAGTTCTATGTGCCTCCAATCCTTTAAGTACCCAGGACGACGTAACTGCTGCCCTGGTTGACTATGGCATTCCCGTCAACGCCATAAGGGGAGAAGATAACGAGACTTACTACCGACATATCATCACCGCCCTGGAACATAAGCCTCAGCTCACCATGGATGATGGCGCGGACCTGGTTTCCACCCTTCATAAAGATTACACCGAACTGACTGCCGACGTCATTGGCGGCACTGAAGAAACGACCACGGGGGTTATCAGGCTGAGGAACATGGCGAGGGCGGGTAAATTGATTTATCCTATTATTGCCGTAAACGATGCTCAAACCAAACATTTCTTTGACAACAGGTATGGAACGGGGCAAAGCACAATTGATGGCATCACCAGGGCTACCAATATACTCTGGGCGGGGAGGAAAGTGGTTGTTTGTGGCTATGGCTGGTGTGGCAAAGGGCTAGCCAGGCGGGCTCAAGGGCTCGGGGCGCAGGTTATCGTCACCGAGGTCCAGCCTATCCCTGCTCTGGAGGCTGCCATGGATAGCTATCAGGTCATGCCTTTGATTAAGGCTTGCGAGATAGGAGAGGTCTTCATCACCACCACGGGCGATATGAACGTCATTGATAAGATACACATTTTAGAGATGAAAGACGGAGCTATTGTGGCTAATAGCGGCCACTTCAATGTAGAAATAAACATCCCGGCTTTGGAAAGCCTGGCCAAATCTAAGAAACGAATACGTTCCTCCGTTGAGGAATACACTTTAGGCGATGGACGGCGTATCTATCTGTTGGGCGAGGGCAGGCTAATCAATCTGGCTGCCGCCGAGGGACACCCGGCCAGCGTTATGGACATGAGCTTTGCCAACCAGGCTCTATGTCTGGAGTATCTCACCAAGATGAAAGGAAAGCTTGAGCCCGCGGTCTATCCTGTGCCTGAGGAAATTGACCAGGAGGTAGGTAAACTAAAGCTCGCCTCCATGAATATCACCATTGATTCCTTAACCGAGGAGCAAAAGAATTACCTGGCAAGCTGGGAATTGGGAACATAAAAAGGAGTAAAAATGCCGAATAGCTTTAATCAGTCGGATTCCTATTTAGCCACTGCGGAGTGCGTCACCGAGGGTCATCCTGATAAGTTATGCGACCAGATTTCAGACGCTGTCCTTGATGCCATGCTGGAAAAGGACCCCTTCGCCAGGGTGGCCTGCGAAGTGTCAGTGACCATGGGTATGGTGATGGTTCTCGGTGAGATTACCTGCAAGGGTTACGTGGAAATTCCTGACATTGTGCGCCGGGTAATCAAAGAGGCAGGCTATACCAAACCTGAATATGGCTTTGATTATCGGACCTGCGGAATCATGGTCTCCCTTAAGGAACAGTCAAGCGACATTGCTGCTGGGGTTGGTCAATCTTTAGAAACACGAACAGGAGAGGCAACTGACAAAGTTTTAGATAGAACTGGTGCTGGTGATCAGGGAATGATGATTGGCTTTGCCTGTACAGAAACTCCTGAGCTTATGCCTTTGCCTGTTGCACTGGCACACAAGCTGTGCCGGAGCTTGGCCCAGGTAAGAAAAGAGGGGGTCGTGCCTTATCTGAGGCCCGATGGTAAATCTCAGGTGACTATAGAATACAGTCGCGGCATACCCAGGAGGGTGGTTTGTGTTACCCTGGCTGCTCATCACGACCCGGGGGTGGAACGCAAAATCATCGAGCACGATCTTATAGAACAGGTGATTAAGAAGGGCATTCCCGCCAACTTGCTGGATAACGAGACTGAATACTACATTAACAGCGCCGGTCAGTTTGTCATCGGCGGGCCGGTGAGCGACACTGGTTTTACCGGGCGCAAAATCATTGCTGATACTTATGGCAGTGCCTGCGGACATGGTGGGGGCTCTTTTTCAGGCAAAGACCCTACTAAAGTAGACCGCTCCGCCGCTTATATGGCCAGATATGTCGCCAAGAATATAGTAGCTGCTGGACTTGCTGATTACCTCGAGCTTCAGGTTGCCTATACTATCGGAAAGGCTCATCCCCTGTCATTATCCATCGAGACATTCGGCACGGGAAAAGTCCCCGATGAAATCATATTCAATCTCGTCAACAAGCATTTCGACTTCCGCCCTGAGGCTATCATAAAGACTTTGGACTTGCGCCGCCCCATTTACCGCCAAACTGCTACCTATGGGCATTTTGGCAGGGGGGACCTCGACCTTCCCTGGGAGAGAACCGACAAGGCTGAAGTGCTAAGGAAAAAAACAGGCTTGTAAAACTGCAAAACCCAAAACCAAATTAAGAGTTTTTTAGCACTATGTCCCGGCTTAGCAGTTCGCTATTTTGTGTAGCCGAGATAGCTTAACAAAGGGTTCTAGAAGAAGTCCCACCCAGCATCACCATAGGTGCTGAAGTTACCGATAGTACATGAGAGGATTTGGTTAACGATAATCCATCTTTTCAGACCTGGTGTGTTCTACCACAATGTGGGCACTTGATTTGTGGCTCTTTGAACTGAGGTGGCACTCGTAACTTGGCACCGCAGTCACATGTAATGGTGTTATAGTTGCTCAGCCGCCACATTACATCCGAGGTCTCACGAGCCCGCTGTATCTCGTTTGGTTCACCCGCTTCACCCTCTAGCTTTACCGTTGCTAATGGGACTGTTCCGGCGGCAATGCTGGCAGCAGGTATAACCCCCTTACCCCCTCGGTGGAACTGGAGGTAAGCCTGGTCATAATCGTTAAAAGAGGCGCCAGCCATGGCACGTAGGATGCGTATCCTCTCTGATATAGGGGGGTGGGTGCTGGAGAGATCACTGGCTTTCATGCCTTTCTTGCGGAAAGGATTGATGATATACATAGGGGCTGTGGCCTTATTGGCTGATTTTAACTGCCCGGTCGAGGTACCCAGCTTTTCCAGAGCTGAGGCCAGTCCTTCAGGGTATCTAGTGTAGAGGGCTGCCGAGGCATCTGCCAGGTACTCTCTCTTCCGAGAGATGGCAAAGTAAATGAGCTGCGCCACAATCGGCGCCAGTATCATAAATACGAGTGCCACGACCAGAATTATTAACTGAGCCCCCCCACCCCCTCCTGATGAGGAACTTCTTCTTGACCCGGTCATGCTGCCAAAAATTAGGAAACGTGACCCATACCAGGCTAGGAGCACGATAGTGCCGAGCAGGATACTACACATCGCCATGAGCAGCACATCCCGGTTCTTGACGTGGGATATCTCGTGGGCGATGACCCCCTGCAATTCATCGCGGTTTAGTTTTTGTAGCAGTCCCGAGGTAATAGCTACGGATGCCCGATTGGGGTCACGACCAGTGGCGAAGGCATTTAGTGCCGGGTCATCAATGATGTATATGTTGGGCATTTTCTCCAGACCGGAGGCAATCTTCATTTCCTCAACCACATTGTACAGACGGGGGTGGTCATCACGCTTAATTTTCTTCGCCCTCGACATGCTAAGCAGGATACTATCGCCCTGGAAGTAACCGATTAAACTCAAGATTACCCACACTAATAGGGCAATGACCAAGCCCGCAATAGCGCTATCAAAGAAGTACAGGCCCAGGAAATAGCCAATGAGGATCAGTAATGCTCCCATGCCTATTGTCAGCACTACCGACCTTATTTGATTAGACCTAATCTGTTCCCACACGGCTGAAGAGTCTTATTATTGAGTAAAACCAACCTTGGGCGCTTCTCTTTCGGCGGCTAGAGTAACCTCGAAGAATTCACTGGCCTTAAACCCGGTCATGCTGGCTATAATGTTAGATGGAACCATCTGCGTCTGGTTGTTATATCTCAAGACTGAATCATTGTAAAACTGGCGAGAAAAGCTTATCTTATTCTCGGTTGAGGTAAGCTCCTCCTGGAGTGCCAGAAAGTTTTGATTGGCTTTAAGGTCGGGGTAGCGTTCCACTACAGCAAGTAAACGGGATAGTGCCGAGCTCAGCTCACCTTCGGCCTTGGCTCGCTCACCGGCTCCCGCAGACGAAACTTGCTGGGCAAGATTACGGGCTTTGGTTACTGCCTCCAGGGTTTCCCGCTCGTGTTTCATATAGCCCTTGACAGTTTCCATCAGGTTGGGAATGAGGTCATAGCGTCGTTTTAACTGAACGTCAATCTGTGCCCAGGAGTTCTTTACTTGATTGCGTAGCCTGACCAGGCCGTTGTACAGAACTAGGAATATGATGAGAAGAACCACAACAACACCGATAATGATATAAACTGCTAACATATTAAACCTCCTTAACTAATTTTCTCTGGGTGTTACTTAACCGTCATCGCCGCCTTACTGTGGGGCTTCGAATACTTCTTCTAAGAAACTGATAACCTGTTCCCTGGAATCATGTTTTGGCGGATGTTCCCCAGCCAGACGTCTTATCAGTTGAGCGACCTCACCCCCGTCAAACCACAATCCATGTTCATCACGGCATATGTCGATGAGGATTTCAGGTTGTTCGCCTATAGCTGTTTTTTTCATCTTATGGCCACAGACGGGGCAATTCCGTTTCTTTTCTGATGAAGCGGCTTCCTGAGAGTTGAAGATGCCGTCAAGAAACGTCTTTGTCTCTTCAAGTCCCTGCGACTTAAGCAGAAGCTCGAGCTCTCCAGAGTCAAACCATACCCCCTTACAACTATTACAATAATCAAGCTCAATATCGTGATACTCAACGACTATCATATCGCATTTACAAACAGGGCATATCATTACTTTCAGACCTCGTCAATTGATTTTGATAGTGTAGATGTCCGAAGATGTCATGTCAAGATTGTTGTTGCATAAGCTTCAGATACCAATGAGGTAAATTACTAAGCCGACAATGGAAGGTGATAACTAACTCGTCGGGTATTTATCTAAGGCAGCGTAAATTTGTACTATTGCACAATAAAGCCAAACTACTCAGTTAGCTCCCCAAGCCAGTGGTGGTGGGCAAGTAATTGCTGACCCTTATCAGGAATGCATCGAGAATTAGCCCTTCGCCCTTCGGCGTCTTCTGAGCCAGATTACCAAAGGCGGCACCCAGGCCCAGCAGAAAATGCCAAGCCAGATGAGCACAGTGGCTAGACCTCTGCCAAATGTTGTCAGCCCACGCACTGCCGATTTTAAAGCAGCGGAAGCGCTCCAGGGTTCAGCCAATCCTTTCGTCTCCTGTAAGGTTACTTCAATAAGTGCCGTCTCCGAGGTGCGCTCTAGATATTGCATGCGACCTTCAATTTGCTCAATCTGCCTTCTCACATTGGAAAGCTCTCTCTGCACCATCAACATGTCCTCTACGTTCTCTGCCTTCTCCAACAAGGCTAGATACTGAGCTTCCGTCGCTAGAAGGTTGCGTAGCTGAGCTTCCAGGTCAACATATTCCTCAGTTACATCAGTTGCCGTGGTAGTCTCGTAGGGCACGGCTACGGCCAACTGGCGAAGTCTGGCAAAAGCCTCGTCAAATTTTTCAGAAGGAACGCGGATGGTAATATGACCCGAAACCCCCCGTTCATATTCATGTTTATATGAGGAAACTACATAGCCATTGAACTCATCAGCCATCTCAGCAGCTTTATCCATAGTCTCGGCTATATCTTCCACCTCCAAAGTCATGGAGCCTGTTTTTACGATTTTGCGGCCTTCCGTTGACTCTTCATTATCGCTTGGACTCGGATATTGCTCTCCTTCACCACGTTCAGATTCTCCTCCCCCTCCTCCTCCTGATGGCGAAAAAGCACAGCCACTGATTAGCACTAACCCCAGAATTAGCAATATTAGAATTGAGACTTTGAGTAGCTTATTCATTTTTATCCCCTTCTATTACTATAAATGCAGAAGGCCGAGAAAAGTTGCATTATTTAACTCAACAAGTCTTGCGACTTTTATTCCAGCAACCCCCCAAGAAGCAGTTGATAATATTATAACATAGTAAGCTGAAATCTTGAGGATTGGGGGCTTTAGACAATCTCTATCTCTATATCATCCACGCTCTTTACTACTTTTCTCAAATCAACCAGGGCTATGGTGCGCTCAGAAATATAATGTCTATAAGCTGAAGAGGTGAATATAGTAAGGCATCTTCTGCCATACATTGTGGGTGGGGCATCTGGCTGGTGAGACCTTATCAAGACATTTTTGCCCAAGCGGGACATGATTTCCTCGAACCAGCCTCGCCCGAATTGAGGTCTCCCGGTATAGGGATCGATTCCCAGAAACTCCCCTTCACTTTCCTGCCAGTCCCCCCAGGTTATTTGATGCCATTCAGTGCTACCTGGCTTTATCCTATTTATATCCTCTAAACCTGACACATCGGGGAGTGCTCCATGCAGAGCAATGATTCCATTTGGCGTGGACGCTGCCAGCGGCAACTTGGAAAGAACCTCACTATATCGCTGGCGAAGTTCGGCATCCAGTCCTTCCCAGAAATCGGCAGGGTGGAAGCTGACTACAGCATGGCCTTCGTGATTTCCCATAAGCAGATAAAGAGAATCGGGGTGCTCAATTTTCTGCTCAAGTAAAAGGTTAATGTTCTCCAGGGAAGCTGGTCCCCGATCGACATAGTCACCGAGGAAAACCAGCTTATTTTCTGGCTTTAAATAGCTGTGGATAATTTTCTCTGTGGCTTCGAGGTCACCATGAGTATCGCCAACGAAAATAATTCTGCCTGACTCCAACTGTATCAACTTCGCTTCCGAAGAAAACCTGTTCTCCGCCTCGTTGAGCAAATCTTTTATTTCTTCTCTGGTCATACTACAAAGCCTGCCGGTTCGAAGAAGTATACACTTTCATCAGCATAGATGTTTTTCGTGATGAAAAGCAACTCCAATTTGATCGGAGCTCTGGGAAGCATCGCCCGCAATTGTTTTTGCTTGAATACTTTTGATATGATGCGAGTATGAAAGCAGGTCTGGTTTATGACCCAATCTATTTGGAACATGATACCGGTGACCACGTGGAGAATTCTCGCAGGCTGGTAGATGCGATGTCTTATTTGAAGGAGGCTGGAATTAAGGAGAAACTCACCTGTCTGCCTCCGCGCCCCGCCTCGCTAGAAGAGATGGAGATGATACATGCGCCGGAGTACATCTCCTACGTTAAGAGCAAAGCGGAAAAGGGTGGTGGTTGGCTTGACCCTGATACCGTAATGTCTCCGAAGTCTTACGAAGCAGCCTTATATGCTGCCGGTGGGCTCATGGTGGCTGTAGAAGCGGTGATGAAGGGGGAGGTGGATAACGCCTTTGCTCTGGTTAGACCACCAGGGCACCATGCCATTCATGATCGAGCAATGGGCTTCTGCATTTTCAATAATATGGCAATCGCTGCTAAATTTGCTCTAAGCAAGTTCAGTCTCAAACGTGTTCTTATCGCTGATTTTGATGTCCATCATGGCAATGGGACTCAGGATGCTTTTTATGCCGACCCCAAAGTCCTTTACTTCTCCACCCACCAGTATCCCTTTTATCCCGGGACAGGATGGATGGATGAAACTGGAACAGGTGAAGGAGAAGGAACTACGATTAACTTCCCCCTGGCCGCCGGCTGGGGCGATGAGGAATACTTGAGAGCTTTCAACGAGGTCTTGGTTCCAGTGGCCCGGAGATTTCAGCCACAGCTCATCCTGGTTTCTGCTGGTTTCGATGCTCATTGGGCTGACCAGCTGGCTATGATGCAGGTAAGCGTTACAGGTTTTGCTCAAATGGTAATGATATTGAAAGAACTGGCCGCTGAACTATGCCAGGGACGTCTCGTTTTTACTCTGGAAGGTGGCTATAATCTTCGAGTAGTCGCTTCTTCCATAAAAGCTGTCTTTGATGTACTTCTGGGTAATTCAGAGATAGATGACCCTTTGGGAAAAGCATCAATGGCCGGAAAGCTCGAGGGATTTGACGAGCATATCGAGGAAATAAAAAGAATACACCATCTAGAGGGATACTAAACCAAAATTCAACAATAAAAGTGCAAAATGACAAGGCAAAATACGACAAATTCTAAGCACAAAATTCGAAATCCTAAACAAAAGAAAGGAAAAATTTAGTTCCTCTCATCTAATGACCAAAATTCAAAACAAAATGAGTAATCGTGCAATCGGGTGATGATCATTGTCATTGCCCTACAGATGAGAACCCCGTTTCGGTAATGAGTTGCCTTGACTACCGAGCGTCTCTCACCATTGCCCAGTTAGTCAGGCTAGTGTCAGGAACATTAGATTCCTCTATCACTTTGAAGCCGAAGTGCTCGTAGAGCCGGACGTTTTGTCCTTCGAGCG
>CAZZAC010000032.1:0-14154 GCA_964652095.1 uncultured Dehalococcoidales bacterium
TCACATAATAAGTTCACCGCCTAAAACGCCGGGAAAATGTGATAAATGCGGTGGTAAATTGTATCAACGTTCGGATGACAGGGAAGAAACAGTAAAGGAGCGACTTAGTATTTTCTTTGCTCAAACTGTTCCCATACTTGATTATTATAAAAAACAAGGTAAACTAATTAGGGTCAATGGTAACTTAGGAATGCAGGGGGTAGCTAGAGAAATAATCTCTGCACTCAAAGCAGGGGTAAAATAAATGGTGGTTATAAAATCTGACGAGGAAATAGTTATTATGAGAAGGTGTGGCAAAATCCTCGCCGCCATTTTAGATAAAGTAAGAGCGGAAGTAAGACCGGGGATTAAGACTGGCCAGTTGGACATAATCATGGCTGAAGAATCAGAGAAGAAGGGAGTTATACCTTCTTTTAAGAACTATCGCGGCTTTCCTGCGAATTTATGTGTTTCGGTAAATGATGAAATAGTTCACGGCATTCCTGGTGAACGAATACTACAGGAAGGAGACATCGTTTCTTTAGATGTGGGAGCAAAACTTAATGGCTTTCATACCGATGCCGCCATAACTATTGGTGTGGGGCGGATAAGTAAGGAGGCCGAGGACCTTATCGCGGTCACAGAAGGCAGTTTAAAGTCAGGCATCGCTCAAGCGATAAGCGGGGCATGGGTAGGGGATATCTCATCTGCTATTCAAGATTATGTTGAAGCAGAAGGATTTTCCGTAGTTAGAGAATATACCGGGCATGGAGTAGGTCGGGACTTGCATGAAGAGCCCCAAATACCTAATTTTGTGCTTGGGAAAGGTCTCTTGCTTCGTAAAGGGATGACTCTGGCTATTGAGCCTATGGTTAATGCTGGAGATTGGCACACTAACTTGGCGGCTAATCAATGGACGGTGCTTACAGCCGATGGAAGTCTTTCAGCACATTTTGAACATACCATTGCCATAACTGATAATGAAGCTGAAGTACTTGTTTAGGTATTATGTAAGAAATGGCTAAGAGAGAGAGGATAGAAGTTGAAGGCAAGGTGATTACAGTCTTACCTAATACCATGTTTCGCGTCGAATTGGCTAATGGACATCAGGTATTGGCTCATATCTCGGGCAAAATGAGAAAGCACTATATCAAGATTTTGCCTGGGGATAGAGTTCTGATAGAACTTTCCCCTTATGATTTGAACCGGGGCAGGGTTACCTATCGGCTTAAATAGTTTGACAGGTTAACTAAGAAAGTTTATCATAATAGGGTTTGTTTGAATGGTGATTGGAAATGAAAGTAAGAGCTTCAGTTAAGCCGATATGCAAAAAATGCAAGGTTATCAGGCGGGAGGGTGTGGTTAGAGTTATTTGTGAGAATCCAAAGCATAAGCAGAGGCAGGGGTAATAGTGGCACGTATTGTTGGTGTAGACCTTCCTAAAGAGAAGCCAATTTGGATAGCTTTGCAGAGCATTTATGGCATCGGCACTACATCAAGCCAGCGCATTATGGCTGCCACTGGTATCGACCCTGGCCTTAGAGTTAAAGAACTTAGTGAGGAACAAGTTGGCCAGATTCGAGATGTTCTTGACAAACAGTACAAAGTGGAAGGTGATCTTAGGAGGGAGGTTCAATCTAATATAAAGCGGCTTATTGAAATTAGCTGCTATCGAGGCACAAGACACCGCATGAGGTTACCAGTCCATGGACAGAGAACGCGCACAAATGCCCGAACTAAAAGAGGGCCAAAGAAAACAGTGGCCGGTCGAGGGCAGAGACGTGGCATAGCTAAGAAGTAGGGAGCTTGTTTTTAACAAATGCCAAAGAAGAAAAAAGCCCATAAAAAAATTAGCGAAGGCAAAGTTTATATCCAATCTACCTTTAATAATACTGTTGTTACTATTACTGATATGGAAGGTAATGTTGTCGCCTGGGGGAGTTGTGGTACTGCAGGATTTAAGGGTTCCCGGAAAGGAACCCCTTATGCTGCCCAAATAGCTGCCAGAGATGCAGCACACCGGGCAATAGGTGATGGCTTGCGCCGAGTCCAGGTGTATATTAAAGGCCCTGGTAGTGGACGAGAAGCAGCTATTCGCGCCTTGCAGGCCTCCGGCATTACCGTTACAGCTATCAGAGACGTGACTCCTATCCCCCATGATGGCTGTCGTCCGAAAGGGAGGCGAAGAGTATAAAATGGCGCGCTATACAGGCCCGACTTGTCGCCTATGTCGCCGTTTTGGGGACAAGCTGATGCTCAAAGGCGAGAAGTGCCCTACGCCTAAATGTCCTTTAGAGAAAAGGAATACTCCTCCTGGCGGCAGGCGTGCGCCAGCTCGAAGGCGCGGTGGGATTTCCGACCGCGGACTTCAGTTGCGCGAAAAGCAAAAGCTTCGCTTTAGCTACGGTGTCCTGGAGCGACAATTTCGTAGGCTTTTTGCCAAGGCCAAAAAAAGCCCCGGCGCTACTGGAGAAATTCTTCTCATATTGTTGGAAAAGAGACTGGATAATGTGGTTTATCGCTTGGGCTTTGCTGATTCACGTGCCCAAGCCAGACAAATAGTTCGGCATGGCCATATCATGGTCAATGATCGCAAAACAGATATTCCTTCTTTTTTAGTGAAATCGGGGGACGTTGTTAAGTGGCGAGAGGCTAGTACAAAAACCGAATATTATAAAAGGGTAGCTGAGGAAATTGATGAGAAATTTATCCCTGCTTGGTTAAGCTTGGACAAAGAAAGCATGACAGGTAGAGTATTAAATTTGCCTGGCAAAGACGATATTGAAGCTGGATTTAATCAGAAAGCTATTGTTGAATATTACTCGAGGTGAATTATGCCCGAATTGTCTATCCCCACTGTAACTTGTGTTGAAAGCATCGGTAATTATGGTCGTTTTCTTGCTGAACCTCTAGAGCCAGGTTTTGGTGTCACTTTAGGTAACACCTTGCGGCGTGTGCTTCTCAGTTCTTTGCTTGGTGCTGCGGTAACATGGGTCAAAATCGAAGGAATTCAGCATGAATTCTCTCCCATTCCTTATGTTAAAGAGGATGCTATGGAGTTCTTACTGAATATCAGGCAACTGAGACTCTGCCCTCTTTCCCATCAACCCGGGCAGTTGCTCTTGGAAGCAGAGGGGGAAGGCAAGATCTGTGCAGGTGATATTAAACCCTCGTCTCACTTTCGCATTGCCAATCCCGAACTTTATTTAGCTTCTTTAGACTCCCCCCAAGCCAAGCTTTACGTCGAACTTAACGTGGAGCTAGGGAAAGGTTATATGCCGGCTAAATCGACTGACGGTTTACCTGTAGGAGCACTGCCAGTAGATGCCATCTTCACCCCAGTGCAGAAGGTCAATTTCTCTGTAGAATCTATCAAGCCTGGCGAGGAGGGAAGTCCAGAAAAGCTCATCCTGGAGATTTGGACCGATGCTACCATTTTTCCCTGGGAGGCGCTTAGTCAAAGTGCTATCATCTTAATTAATCAGTTCTCTTCCTTCAGGGACCTTGAAGTTCCCATGGCTAGAGCTTTGTCTATATTGCCCGAGCAATATGATACCCCTCTGGAAGAGCTAAATTTATCAACTCGCTCCCGTAATAGTTTGAAGAGAGCGGGTATTTTAACTCTGGGACAATTGGTAGAGAAAGGCAGGGAGGGTTTGCCACCATTGCCTGGTTTGGGGGCAAAGTCTCGAGCCGAAGTGGAAGAGTTAATGGAAAAATTAGGCTCTCCTGTTCCTAAGAAGGAAAGGGAATGAGACACAAGTTAGCAGGACGGAAATTCAGTAGGGCGACAGAGCACAGGTGGGCGTTATACCGAAATCAAGTTACCGCGCTTTTGGCTCACGAAAAGGTCACCACCACTGAAGCTAAAGCTAAAGAAGTTCGCAGTTTAGCGGAAAAGATGATCACTTTAGGCAAGGACGGCAGCCTTGCCTCAAGGCGGGAAGCTTTAGCTTTTATTACGGATAAAAAGGTGGTTGACAAGCTATTTGCTGAAATTGCTCCAGACTATGCTGACCGTAGCGGGGGTTATACAAGGTTGCTAAAGCTGGGACCCCGCCCTGGTGATAACGCGCCTATGGTTCAAATTGAATTGGTTAAGTAAGTTTATTTTGCTTATAGAATATGACGGCACCCAATATCATGGCTTTCAATGGCAAGTTGGCTTGCCTACCATTCAAAATGAGCTTGAGCAAGCTATAAGGCGATTTTGCGGGCAAAGCGGACGGGTCATGGCAGCTAGCAGAACCGATGCTGGTGTGCATGCCAAGGGACAAGTGGTGAGCTTCCGGGCGCAATCTACATGGGATACCATGACGCTGGTTAAAGCATTGAATTATTATTTACCCAGAGATATCGCGGTCAAAACAGCTTACAGGGCTAGCGATGATTTTAATGTCCGGCGCGATGCTCTGAGCCGAGAGTACCGTTATTATATTTTAAATAGCAATACCCGCTCGCCATTTCATCGAAGGTTTGCTTTATTTATGCCCAAAATGCTGGACATACAGGCGATGAATGAGGCCTGCCAGCTTATCCAAGGTGAGCATGATTTTGCCTCCTTTGCCAGTTCTTTGGATGGCAGCAAGAGCACGCTGCGTAATGTTTACGAAGCGGGAATCGAGAAAAAAGGAGATTTTACCGTTTTCCGTATCGTGGCTAATTCCTTTTTGCCCCACCAGGTACGAAGCACCGTAGGTCTTTTAATCAGGCTGGGCCTGGGTAAGATAGGTATCGAAGGTTTTCGTGATATAATGGAGGCAAGGAGTTTGGGTTTAGCCGGTCCCTTGTCCCCTGCGTGTGGCTTATGCCTTAAGAGGGTCAATTATCCTGAGCCTTTGGGAAGCTAGAGATGAAAACTTATAGTCCTAAAGCTAAAGATATCGAGCGGGAGTGGTGGGTGATTGATGCCAAGGATAAAACCTTGGGAAGAATAGCGACACAGGTAGCTAGTTTGATTATGGGCAAGCATAAGCCGATTTATGCTCCTCATATTGATACCGGTGACTATGTTGTGGTAATTAATGCTGCCAAAGTAAAGGTGACTGGGAAAAAAGCCGAACAAAAGATTTATTATAGACACTCTGGATATCCCGGCGGCCTAAAGAGCCAAAGGTTTGAGGAACTATTTGGCAAAGACCCTGGCCGTGTGATGGAACTTGCGGTTAGAGGGATGTTGCCTCATAATCGTTTAGGCAGAGCCATGTTAAAGAAACTGAAAGTTTATCCTGGAAATGAGCATCCTCACCAGGCTCAGACTTCCTTTCGTCACCCTGAGCGAAGCGAAGGGCGCAAAATGACCGAGAACAAAGAAAACGAAATATTATCAAAGGAAAGGTGATGACTTATGAGCGAGGAAAGTTACGTTTGGGGAACGGGTAAACGCAAATGTGCTATAGCCCAAGCCAGGCTTTTCTCTGGCAAGGGAGAGATAATTGTCAATGATAAGCCCTATCAAGAAGCTTTCCCTCGCGTCGAGCATCGCCGTATGATTGAACATCCTTTGCAGGCTACCAATACTATGGGCAAATTTTGTGTCATGGTAAAAGTGAATGGCGGTGGCCTCAGTGGTCAGGCTGGAGCCATTCGCCATGGGATTGCTCGAGCTCTTGCTAAAGAAAACGAGCTATTTAAGCCCATATTACGTAAAGAAGGCTTGCTTACTCGGGACGCTAGAATCAAGGAACGTAAAAAATACGGACTCAAGCGAGCTCGCAAGGCACCACAATATACCAAGCGCTAACTGTGCTCCGACTTATTGGTTGGCAGCGTGTGGCTGTTTTTGGGGATTTTCTTTAAACCCAACTTTGACGGTTTCGTAGCTAAGCGACGATAAATCCGTCAGACATCGACGATCTCCACTCAGGGTAAACTCCGCGAAGAATCTCTTAGATTCTTCGTCGTCCAAACGAATTTGGACTCCTCAGAATGACATTACTAGATGCTCTCAGACGTCGTGCTATTGCTCCAGATGAGAGGAACAGCTATAATATTAACCTGCTGGGGATTAGTCTAGCGGTAGGACGACTGACTCTGGATCAGTTAGGCCAGGTTCGAATCCTGGATCCCCAGCCATGAAAGGTAATAAAATCACCTCAAACTATCTTCTAATTGGTGTAAAAAATAGAAATGACAAGGAGGCACAATCATGAACTATGAATGGATGACGGCACCCTGCGGATTAGATTGTTTTAACTGTTTAATGTACCTAGCGAGTGAGAATGAGGAACTGAGAACCAAAATTTCCAAGAACACTGGCATCCCATTTGAGCAGGCGGTATGTAAAGGGTGTCGTGAAGAGGCAGGGAAACCTGATTTTCTTAACTGGACTGAACCCTGTAATGTTTACAGGTGCATCACGAAAAGAAACCTTGACTTTTGTTATCAGTGTTCTGACTTTCCATGTGACGCTCTTCACCCGTATGCCGACAGAGCATCCGAAGTGCCTCACAATACCAAAGTTTTTAATCTGTGTTTAATAAAGAAAATGGGCTTGGAATCATGGGCAAAAGCAAAAGCCAAAGATGTGAAGCATACGTATTTCAAGGAAAAGTTCAGGCTATAACAAAATGCACGCGGTTTCAACTATGAAGCCACACAGGGATTGTCCCAAAAAGTTCCCGTAAACGAATCTACGCCCTGTAGTGCCCGTTGTATTTCTGTTGTATAATAGTTACGGCTGCGGCGATAAGGAGCCCGACTTCCTAAGTAGCTGGCATAATCTTGTGGCAAGTCTGGTCTTAGGAAGTTTGATATGTGTCCCGAGTGCCCAGCCAATGTGGCGCATTCGTCTAGAGGCCTAGGACACCTCCCTCTCAAGGAGGAGATCACCGGTTCAAATCCGGTATGCGCTACCAATTATGTTGATATATAGGACTTCTTTTGAGGAAGTCCTATCTTCATCCAGAGGTACTGGCAAGGGGAGTACCACACAAATTCGCTCTGATAATGGATCTGAATTCACTGTGGTATCGATTTGAGTATAATGTGTGATTAAGGAGGATACCATGCCGCTAAGAAAAAATATGTTCGAACATAAATATGCTGATGTCAATAACATACGCCTCCACTATGTAACGGCGGGCAAGGGGAAATTGATAATGTTCCTCCACGGTTTTCCTGAGTTCTGGTACGAGTGGAAGAATCAGCTTGCTGAATTCGGACGAGATTACCAGGCTGTAGCTCCAGACATGCGTGGCTACAACTTATCATCGAAACCTGCGGAAGTCGAGCAATATCGAATGAAGTATCTCATCAATGATATTCGTGCCCTTGCCGAACACCTTGGGTATAAGAAGTTCATCCTCGTGGCTCATGATTGGGGTGGTGGCGTGGCTTGGCCGTTCGCAATACGTCATCCTGAATATCTGGATAAGCTCATAATAATAAATGCTGTACATCCTATTACCTTTATGCGCGAGCTCCGTGATAATCCGGCGCAACGGAAAGCCAGTCAGTATATTCTGGTGTATCGGACTCCTGAGGCTGAGGACATACTGGCAAGAAACAACTATGCAATACTTGTCAGTAGCCTTTTAGAGGACGGTATAAAACAGGGCTACTTCACGGAAGAAGATAAGAAAGCATATATTGAAGCCTGGTCGCAGCCTGGAGCGCTCACCGGTGGCTTAAACTATTATCGAGCCGCCCATCTCGGCTCTTTTACAGGTGAAAGCGACGATGACTTGTCCGCAGACCCTTCCTTGTTCACGGTCGCGGTGCAGACGCTGGTTATCTGGGGAGAGAAAGACAAATGGCTGCTTACAGGAAATCTGGAAGGTCTGGAAAAATACGTACCAGACCTGACCATCAAGCGCATTCCCGAGGGCTCGCACTGGATCATTCATGAAAAGCCGGGACTGGTTAATTCCTATATCAGAGAATTCATCGAAGGCTGAATTTCTATGTCGTCTTAGTGGGCGTGTGCTGGAAATCGAACCCGGGTTGGCAATGCAGCGGCGTTTTTCTATGCTTATTTTTTGGTTTTGAGGAGGAGATCACCGGTTCGAATCCGGTATGCGCTACCAAATACCTCTTTTAGCCGATATGCTATTCTGTGAATTCGACCACTACCTCTTTGACGTCCCATAGGGGCTCTATCTTCTCCAGTATTTCGTCCTTTATGTTGTGAGCAAACTGGTGATCTCGAGGTAAATCGACAAGCACCCGGACAATTCCGTCCTTTACCTTAATATCTTGCACCAGGTTTGTGCGCACCACGTTTAACCCAGTCAGAGGGTTTATGACTTTCCTGAGGCGCTGACGTACTACCTCCACCGTGGTCGGCTTCTTTTCTTTGACCAGGCCGTGGCGCTCTTCATAGTTTTGTATAGCTGAGCGTAAGCCTTCTACAGCGAGCACCGAACAATGGGCCTTAATTTTGGGAAGACCTCCCAGGGCTTCTGAAGCTTCTTTCCAGGTAATGTTCTTTGCTTCATCCAATGTCTTTCCCTTAGCTAGCTCCGTAATTATAGAGCCGGTAGCTATGTTGGAAGCACAGCCGTAAGACTCAAACTTGACGTCCGCGATAGTATTCGTCTTGGGGTCAACCTTTATGTAGACAGACACCATGTCCCCACAGGCTGGGCTGCCTTCGGTTGCCTTGCCATCGGGATTCTCAATCTTACCCACGTTGCGTGGGTGTCGAAAGTGTTCCAGTACTATGTCGGTATATGGAAATTTCATCTCTAAGCCTCCTCCTTTTCTTCGTTTTTTCCCAAGGGACTGATGCTTCTCAGTTCTTCCACTATCTCAGCTAATGCCTGGACCACAGCGTCCATCTCTTCCATGGTGTTATAACGCCCCAGGGTGAAGCGTATTGACCCGTGTGCCCTTTCGTGGTCGCCGCCTATCCCAGAGATAACGTGGCTGGCCTCCAGAGAGCGGCTGAAACAGGCGGAGCCGGTGCTCACGGCAAAACCACGCATATCGAGATGCAGGGTCATGGACTCGCCCTCCACAAAGTGGAAGGTGATATTGGCATTCTGTGGGAGCCTCTTCCGGCGAGGGCCATTCAGGGTGCTGTGTGGTATCTTTGCAAGCATGCGGTCAATAAGGTGATCACGCATTTCTTGCAAGCGCTTGGTTTCTTTGGGGGTGACCAGTTCCACCGCTTTGGCAAATCCTACCGCCCCAGGTATGTTTTCCAGCCCCGCCCGGAGATTGAATTCCTGAAATCCGCCGTCCACCCACTTGGCTATTTGTGTTCCTTGGCGGATGCACAGGCCTCCTGTGCCCTTGGGGCCGTGGATGGTGTGTGCCGATACAGTGACCAGGTCCACAGCTATCTTCTTCATGTCCAGGGGGACTCGCGTAAAGGTATGAGTAGCATCAGTGTGGAAAAGCACCTCTTTTTCACGGCAGATACGACCGACAGCTTCGATATCCTGGATGGTACCTATTTCCTGGTTGGCATGCTGGATGGAAACCAGAATGGTCTCATTGGTTATGGAATCTCTGAGCCGGTCAATGTCCACAAAGCCCTCCCCATCCACATCCAGATAGGTCACCTGAAAGCCCTGTTTTTCCAGCGCTTGTGCGCTGTGAAGCACAGGGAAATCCTCGATCTTTGACACAATTATGTGTTTGCCTTTCTTCTTACTGAGGGCCAGTGCCACTCCTTTGAGGGCAATGTTAGAGGACTCGGTGCTTCCCGAAGTGAAAATAAACTCTTCGGGGGCAGCACCTAAAGCATTGGCCAGAGCCTCTCTGGCTTCGCCTAACGTCTCTCGAGCTTCTATTCCCTGGGAATAGCCAAACTCTGAGGTGGCAACCGCATATGTATCAAAGAAATACGGTCTCATCGCCTCCAGCACCCGCTCATCCAAACGAGTAGCCGATGCGTTGTCCAGGTAAATAAGTTTGCCTACCATTTTCTCCCCCGTCATATAAACAGTGTTATTGTTGATTCCTTAGCCTCATCTATGTAGGTACCAACTGCACAGTAATCCGATATCAAATCATCACGGAGGTCTTCTTTCTTTATGCCCATTATCTGCATTGTCATGTCGCAGGCGAGTATCTTCCCTCCAAGCTCGTGGAAGTCCTGTAGCAACCTCTCCAGAGACGCCGCCCCGGCTTTCTTCATCCTCCTCTTGACCATCCATTTACCAAGGCCCAGCATGTTCATTTTAGATAGAGGCCCCTTTTCCAGCTCACCTTTCTTGAGGCGCTTGAGACCCCAGAAGGTAAAGAAAAGCGATGCTTCCATCCCCATGGCGAGGGCCCCGTTGGCTACAATAAAGGCGCTATACACCTTATCCATGTCGCCGCTATGAACTATTATAGTAACTTTGCCAGCCATAGTCTTTTCTTCCTCCTACTTACGTATTTTTATTTTCCACACCCCACCTTCCTCCTGCACACCAATGAGCTCCAGTCCTAAAGCCTTTACCGCCATCGGTATCTCTTTCCTGGAAGCAGGATGTGTTCCAATGACCTCCACAATATCGCCCTCTTTTGCTTTCCTCAAAGCCTTGCGAGTCTCAACTAAAGGAACAGGGCAAGTTTCACCTGTGCAATCCACCTTTATCTCAGCCATTTTGCATCATCTCCATGCAAACCTGCAGGTACCGCTGTAGCCATGAAGAGCTGTGAAGAATTGTTCCAACCTCGTCGTCTTACTCAGTCCCTCCACCAGCTTTCCTGCCGCGCACCGGGATTTCTTCGAGCTCATCTAGTCTATGAGCTTGAACAGTTGTCTCACAGGAATGATGAGAAAAGTACTCTAATTATATTGAAAAGTCAACAGGAGCCTTCGGGTATTGGACAGGGTCTAACTTCGATATCTGGCTTGTGAAATAGGCTGAAGCGAAAGTCTTCTCAGAAGTTTTGCCTTTTATCCGGTATGGGCTACCAAATATCCCTTTGTAACCCGGCTAGGCTAGCTTGCTCAAGTAGCAATCTCAGCTAGTTTGCTTTAGCCTTGTTACTCGTTTGTTCTATGTGCTAAACTTTGCCACAAACAAATGCGAAAACGAGTTTTCTCTGGCGCGCGCCCCACAGGCCGACAGCATATCGGTAACTACCTGGGAGCAGTACTGAATTACGTTGCCCTTCAGGATGAATATGACTGCGTCTACTGCGTGGTGGATATTCATGCTCTCACCACTCTGGAAAACACAGAATCCCTTCGGGAAGATATTTACGAGATGGTGCTTGACTGGCTGGCGGCCGGCATTGACCCACAGAAAAGCATTATCTTCGTTCAGTCTCATGTTCCTCAAGTGGTGGAGCTCCATACTTTGTTCGGCATGGTGACTCCTTTAAGCTGGTTGTTACGTGTTCCGACATTTAAGGAGACGGTTAAGATGCAGCCACATAACGTCAATTATGGGCTGGTGGGTTATCCTGTTCTCATGACTGCCGATATTGCCCTTTATAAGGGAGAGGTTGTTCCTGTGGGCGAAGACCAGCTTCCTCATCTGGAATTGGCTCGTGAGATAGTTCGTCGGTTCAACTCCCTTTTCGGGTCTGTATTTCCTGAGCCACAGGCGAAGCTTACCAACGTTCCTTTGGTTCTGGGTCTGGATGGGGTTCAGAAGATGAGCAAAAGCTATAATAACCATATTGAAATAGCTGCTTCTCCAGAGGAAATCTCGGAGCGAGTGATGACCGCCTTTACAGACCCGGCACGCAGGTACCGCTCGGACCCCGGGCACCCTGAAGCGTGTAATGTTTTTCGCCTCCACAATTTTTTCACCCAGTCCCGCGTAGAGGAAATTGCTTCGGAGTGCCGTAGCGCTCGCATTGGGTGTGTGGACTGCAAGAAGACATTGGCCGAGAGCATCAATTCGAATCTGAAGCCTTTCCGGGAAAGGCGGGCCAGTTTAGCCTCCAAGCCCGGTTATGTCGCTCAAGTGCTTGCCGATGGAGCAGATAGAGCTGAAGCCATAGCTAAAGACACTATCAGAGAAGTTAAGGAAAGAGTGAAGCTCCTTCAGCGTGCCGATCTGGAGCGACTCAGGTAACACCTTATCATTCCTTATCAATCCTCTTTGAGTTCGCATGTCCGACAGGCAGGTATATGAAGAAAATATACTATGGCTGGTGGGTAGTAGGTGGAGCATTTCTTCTACTGTTTTGCGCACTAGGAACACATTTTTATGCCTTTCCTGTGTTCTTTGACGTAATGGTGAGAGAGATGGGATGGGCACGGACACAGGCAGCCCTTGCGCTGACAATAGGGACTTTTGTCATTGGTGCGATGGGTTTACTTGTTGGGGGGTTGATTCATAAGGTTGGCTTGCGACCAGTAATGGTGTGCGGGACTCTCATAGCTGGACTCGGCTTCCTACTGCTCACAACTGTTACTGAGCCCTGGCAATTCTATCTCTATTATGGCCTCGTCCTGTCAGCAGGTATGGCGGGCATAGAGACAGTTCCTACTATGACAGCTGTTGAGACTTGGTTTGACCGCGGCAAAAGCACAGCTTTAGGTATAGCTACAACCGGGATGGGAGTGGGTGGAGTAGTTATGGCCCCGCTTGCTGGATGGCTCATCTCCAGGTATGATTGGCAGACTGCTTTTGCCTTCATGGCTGGAATAGTGATATTGGTTGGCATTCCCATAAGCGTTATTATCATGCGGACACCGGGGGGGCGAAAGGTCGCGCCTGAGCGAGCACAACGGAAAGGATTGGAGGCGGGAGATGCTACCATCGGGCAGGCACTAAGACAAAAGTCATTCTGGTTAATATCCATAGGCGCAATGCTGTGGCTCTGGGCCTATTTGATAGGGCTGACCCATCAAGTAGCGTTTGCTGTGGACATGGGGATAGATAGAATAGCAGCTGCTGGGGCTGTAGGGCTGCTTTGTGCCTTCAGCATCCCCGGCCGTCTGGGGTTTGGCAAGCTCGGCGACATCATGGACAAGAGATACGTAATGATGATGGCGGCCAGCCTGCAGGTAGTAGCTTTCGCCATTCTCCTAAAAACTACCAATTTGACCATGCTGTATATCTATTCTTCTCTAATAGGCGTTGGCATGGGTGGTCTGACGCCAATACTACCGGGGCTCCTCACTGATTACTTCGGTAGAAACCATTTCGCCGCTATCTATGGAGCTTCGGGAATGGTGAATACGTTGGGTTTAATGATAGGTCCAGTCTATGGCGGGTGGATATTTGACACCACTGGAAGTTATTCTTTGGCCTTTCTAAGCGGCATTATAATAACTTTGCTGGCAGTTATTATAATCTATTTGGCACCAAAGCCACGCTCCCACTGACGCCGTCAGGGAGGACGGCTCAACATTAGTAATCAACAATCTTGCGGTGAAGTACCTCAAACCGTGTTTCGCACACCTCGGCCACGATGTATTTTTAAGAAGGTGACGTGATAAGCGCTACTCCACGATCATTTAGCCCAGGGAATGAGGAAAAACGAGGTTTTCGGAATGGATTAGTTAAGAAGATTGACAGAGCGATTGATAAGGCTTGTAGGGGCTCTGAGGTGCCCTTGAGGGCATTTTGATGCAAAGGGAGAGTCCGATTTCGTGGGAACACGGTCAAATCTAAAATCAAATCTATCGGGGTTAATTTAATTGCGATGCCTCTTGCGTGTATGGTAAAGTTGATATATCTTATATAAATAATAGGTTTGAAGGTATGGGCGGTTAGCTCAGTGGTAAGAGCGCTTGCTTCACACGCAAGAGGTCACTGGTTCAAGTCCAGTACTGCCCACCATAAAATGAGAAGGAAAAGAAAATGGCATATAATGGTAATGACAGGGGCGGGTTACTTAGCGCTGGCGGAGTCTTAAGCATCATAGTTGGCGCATTTGAGGTAATTGGTGGAGGGGTAATGGTGGCTTTAGTATGCCTCAGGACGCCGCTCGGGCTATGGCTTCTTCCATGCCTTCCACGCTTCGGAGGTGCCTGTAGTATGGCTGACTTCCCAATCTGGTCGATTATTGTGGGAGGACTTCTTCTTGTCCTGGGTATAATAGCCATAGCAGGTGGCTTCTCGGCCATAAGAAGGAAAAAATTTGGCCTGTCCTTGGCCGGGGCTATTTGTGCCCTTATTCCCCTCAATCTATTGGGGTTATTGGCAGTTATTTTTGTCTCCCTGGGAAAGAGAGAATTTTAGACAGAGGATTAGATGCCGAAGTGGCGGAATGGCAGACGCGCTACGTTCAGGGCGTAGTGCCCTTAAGGGCGTGAGGGTTCAAGTCCCT
>CAZZAC010000033.1:0-13900 GCA_964652095.1 uncultured Dehalococcoidales bacterium
ACGGTTTTCACTATATCGCCCCGGGTAACCTCAACAGTTTTCGGTGTATCTTCGGTGCCGGTGCCTCTAGTAAGTACGACACCGAGCACTATACCAATAACAACCACGCAGATTGTTATTATTATTGCTAACCTTTTTTTCATTTTCCTTCATTCCCCCTCTCTATTTTGACAAACCACTCATTATAGCATCAATTCCATAGTGTCGGGCAAAAAATAACGCACCATATATTTTGACCTGGTCATTAACTTCGCTTGCCTTCACCCTCTATCCCAACATCAGCGGTTTTACTTTCCTTGACCAACCTGGCAACCTCATCAAGTCGGCTGCTCATGATGTTCAGCAACTCTTCTGCTGCCTCAGCTTTGATAAAGATAAGTCCCCGCCCACTAAAATGACCGAAAACGAGAAGTTTACTTCCAGTGTCTATGCCAAGTTCTTTTCGGGCTTCCACGGGAATCACCAACTGCCCTCGGGGCCCAAGCACAGCAGTGCCAAAACACCTGCCTATTACAAGCCTATCCTTTTGTTCCATTCTCACCTCCCGCATAAGCTATATCAGTATTGTATGATTTATGTTACTATTCGGAATTATATGATTTTTCTTATTATTGTGTCAAATAGTATGTTGGAAATTGTTTATTAACCGCTCGTGGTGAGCGGAACTATGAGCGTCGGTCATGATAAAATTAGGTTGCCCTTCGACAGGCTCAGGCGAACAGGTTGCTAAACGACCTCCGAATTTTAAGCGTGGCTCGCGATGAAAAAACTTATTGAAGGAGCAGGTAAGCTGGGGATAGAGTTCAATGCCAGGCAGGTAAAGCAATTCGAGCTTTACTACCAGGAGCTAATTGAATGGAATAAAAAAATTAACCTCACAGCCATAACAGATTACTCCTCGGTACAGGTAAAGCATTTCCTTGATTCCCTGACCATCACTCTAGCTTTGCCTGAGGAAGAGGTGGAAAGGCCAGATTTCAATATTATAGACATAGGCACAGGTGCCGGCTTCCCCGGAGTGCCGCTCAAGATTCTTTTCCCCCAGCCCAGGCTGGTGCTCATTGAACCCACAACAAAAAAGACAGCTTTCCTTCATCACATTATCCACAAACTGGAGCTGAAAAATGTCGAAGTGTTGAACAGTAGAGCTGAGGAAGCAGCTCATTTACCACTCTATCGTGAGCAATTTGCCCTGATTCTCTCCCGTGCTGTGGCCTTGTTGCCGACCCTGATGGAACTAACTCTGCCCTTTTGCCGGATCGGGGGAAGATTTATCGCTCAAAAGAAAGGAGAAATCGACCGGGAGGTAAATAGGGCGGAAAAAGCTATTGCCACTCTGGGAGGCAAATTAGACCAGATAAAGAAAGTAGAGTTGAGCGAATTTGACGATGTGCGTTATTTGGTAATTATTGATAAGATATACCTGACGCCGAGTAAATATCCCCGCCGCCCTGGATTGCCAAGGCGACGGCCCATTCAGGAGGTAAATATAGATGTGGAGTAGGAGATCCCGTAGGTTCTACTTTGGCCTTCCTCCCTTCGGTTTCTACTTCCAGGGATTCAGGCCCTTTCGCAACAAAAAGGAGTATCTGGACATGCTCGAGGAGTATAAGAAGGACCTGGAGGAAGAACTAAAGGAATTAGAAAGGGAGATCGAGGAAACAAAGAAGAGCAAGCCAGGCGAAGCTTAATTTGAAGGAATGCTGGAAGACATTCAAAGGCTGATTCAAAGCCAGGCAGACTTTATCATCAGTCAACAGCTTCCTTCCGGGGCTATCCCCTGGTACCAAGGCGGTATCACAGACCCCTGGGACCATGTGGAATGCGCCATGGCCTTAGATTTTAGCAGCCGGTCCAGTGAGGCTAGCTCGGCCTATAAGTGGATGCGTGATACCCAGAATCCTGACGGAAGCTGGTATTCCAGTTATCTCAATGATAAACCTCAGGACCTGACCAAAGATACAAATTTCAGCACCTACATAGCAACAGGGATGTGGTTTCACTACCCCACTACCCAGGATCTGGACTTTCTCCGTTACACGTGGCCTACGGTGGAGAAGGGCATAGACTTTGCTTTAAGTTTACAGCAGCCAGGCGGCGAGATTTATTGGGGACTAAGCGAGAATAATGAAGTCTGGCCAGGAGCAATTTTAACTGCCTCAAGCAGCACCTGGCTCAGTATTAAATACGGCATAAGGATTGCTAAAACCTTGGGGGTAGATAAGCCTGACTGGAATAAGGCATGCCAGAAGCTGGCTAGAGCAATTAAAGAGCACCCCGAACGCTTCGATAGGTTAGGCGAGGATAAGAGCGGACATGCCATGACCTGGTATTACCCCATCCTCGTGGGACTACTCAAGGGGAAGCAAGCGGAAGAGCACATCTCAAGAGGGTGGCCGAATTTCGTTATAGATGGTTGGGGGTGTAAATGCTTTGCCGACAGACAGTCAGTATGCGTAGCCGAGACCTTTGAATTTATTCTGGCCTTAACAAGGATGGGTGCCAAAGATAAGGCAAAGATGGTGCTGGACTGGGTACTGCAATTTCGGGATAGCGACGGCGTGTTTTATCGGGAGGTATATTGGCCGCAAAGGGAGATAAGACGGTCAGAATTGGAACCACAGGCCCACGAAAAGAATACCTGGACATCGGCAGCAGCGATACTGGCTATGGTGGCTTTAGGTGGGACTAAAATACTATAGCCCAAACATTGGCTTGTAAGATGAGTTTAGAGCCCGGTGTTAAAAGAGTTTCCCGGAAGATTCCACTAGAAGACGACCCTGATGATTTCGTAGGTTACGAAGTCCTCATAGACTTTATGAAGCAACGGGCATTACACAAGCTAGAAGGAGATATCATCGAAATTGGTGCTTATATGGGCAGAGGTACTGCCAAACTGGCAAAGTTTGCCCAAAGATACGGTAAGAGGGTATACGCCATCGATGTTTTCGACCCCAGTCTGGACAAAACTATGAGTAAAAGTGGAATCAAGGCGGGTGACGTTTATGAAGCATTTCTCCAGGGCCGCTCAATGTTAGAAGCTTACCAGGAGTCAACTCGAGGTTTCGATAACATCGTAACTATAAGGGAAGATTCTAAAAAAATTAGCTTCCCCGAAGAACAAAGATTCATCTTTGGATTCATTGATGGCTGCCACCAGCAAGCATATGTAGAAAATGATTTCCATGTCATTTGGCCCCATCTTGTTTCCGGAGGCGCTCTCGGTTTCCACGATTATGAATTTGATGATTGGCTAGAAGTCACTAAAGCCGCCGATAAGCTATTACATGCGCACAAAAGAGAGATAAGCGAAGCATATGAGATAGAAGGAAAGTATAATATCCTGTCTCTTCTGTTGATTAAGAAGTAGAATTCATCTCCAGTCCTCCAAGGGTGGATATCTCTGACTGAATTGAAAGCAAGGCAGTGATGCCTTGACAATCCGCCGAAGTTCTTGAAAAAATCTCGGAAAAAATGCTTGACAGTACGTGGGGGGAGTGATACCGTATGTGACAATATCCTGCGGAAACTAGACTATTAGATAAGGGGGAAACTATGGGGCAAAAGAAAATCTTCGCGTCGGCAATTCTGTTGGTAGCATTGATGGTGGCTTTCCCGGCAGTCGGCCTGCTAGCCGGGGAAAGCAGCACAGACACCATGGATTTATCAACAACGGAGAGCAGTGTACTGGAGGTTTACGGCAAACTGCCTCTCTTGTTCATCGAGAACCAGGGGCAGGTGGATGAAGCAGTCAGGTACTACGTCAAAGCGTCAGGACAGACGGTCTATTTTACTGAAGAAAACATTGTCTTTGACCTTGTCCGCTATGACCTGGCGGAGGCAGATGACACAGCCGACAGGCTGGTATTCAGCCTCGATTTTCTGGGAGCTAACAGCCAGCCCGCCATAGAGGGCAGCGGCAAAGACGGCGCCGTGGTCAACTACTTTATCGGCAATGACCCTGAGAACTGGCATGCTAATGTCCCGACCTACAGAGAGCTGGTTTACAGGGACATTTACCCCAATATAGACCTCCGGCTCTATGGCGGTGGTGGGATGCTGCGCTATGACTTCGTCGTCAATCCCGGAGCAACACCGGAAGCCATAGCACTGGCTTACAGCGGTATAGACAGCCTGGCAATTATGGATGACGAGCTTGTCATCGGCACCGCCTTCGGTGATATAGTGCAGAGCCCGCCATATATATACCAGCAGATAGGAGATGAAGTGGTGGAGGTTGGAGGTGGCTTCAGGCTGGGCAGAGATAACACTTACGGCTTTCACGTGACAGCCTACAATAACCAGTATCCTCTCATCATAGACCCTGTGCTGCTTGACTACTCCACCTACCTCGGCGGCACATATGATGACGGAGGAAATGGCATAGTCGTGGACTCAGATAACCACGCTTATGTCACCGGAATGACGTGGTCCAGCACTGGCACCTTGCCCATCACTCCGGACGCCTTCCAGCCAGCCTATGCCGGGAATGGTGATGCCTTTGCCACCAAGCTGTCGCCGGCTGGAGATGCCCTGGTATACTCTACCTACCTCGGCGGCTCAGATGATGATGATAAGGCATACGGCATAGCAGTGGACTCAAACAACCACGCTTACGTCTCGGGATGGACATGCTCCGGCGACTTCCCCACCACTGACGGCGCCTTCATGACCTCCCCAGGCGGTGTTTCCTACCCTGATACATGGGATGCCTTTGCCTCCAAAATAGTAGCACCCTGCGACCTCACCACCGACAGCACCGCTGGAGGTTCGGTAACCGACCCCGGCGAGGGCACTTTTACCTATGAAAAGGGGACCGTGGTCGACCTGGTGGCGACAACAGATGCTGGCTACCAGTTTGTTGAGTGGACCGGTGATGTCGGCACTATTGCTGATGTCAATGCCGCTACGACCACCATCACCATGAACGGTGACTATTCCATCACAGCCGACTTTGAAGAGATATCGTCGGTTCAGTACGACCTCTCCATCAACAGCACGGAGGGTGGTTCGGTCACCACGCCTGGAGAAGGCACGTTTAACTATACCGTAGGAATTGTAGTCGACCTGGTGGCGACCCCAGATGCTGGCTACCGGTTTGTCGAGTGGACTGGTGAAGTGGACACCATTGCTGATGTCAACGCTGCCGCGACCAATGTCACCATGAACAGCGGCTATTCCATAACGGCTAGCTTTATGGGTGTTGAGGCTGGCGGTGTGGGCATTAAGGCTGACGACTGGATAAAGCTTAACTATACGTTTACTGGTTGGCCTGCTGGTCAGACGTATCCAGAGTGGTTGAAGTTCGAGTTTCTAAGCGTTGAAGGCACAATCGCTACTGTGCGGTTTACGCAGCGCATATCTGACGGAACCGAACAAAGCGATACCGCGCCTGTAGATGTTGTGTCTGGCATCGAAGTCCCTGGGCTCGCAGGAATTGTTATTTCCGCCAACCTGACAACGGGAGACTCCGTTTACATAGCTGGGTATGGCAATGTAACAATAGAAGGCGAAGCTACAAAAACTTATGCGGGAGCGAACAGAACGGTAGTCTATGCAAGCTTTTCGCAGAATGAAACCCAGGTTACTTACTACTGGGATAAATTGACCGGGGTAATGGTGGAGGTATCCTCAACTTCTCCCGGCTTTACAGCCACCGCTAAGGCAACAGAGACAAACATGTGGGAAGCTACAGAAGCTATAACTGTCCGGATGCCTTGGTGGCCTTGGATAATAGTAGCGGTGGTGGCGGTGGGACTGGTGATTTTCTTCCTGCGTAGAAGGAGAGCTGCTTAGACCAAAGGACGCTGAACTGAGCCTTTCCCCTCTTTACCTTCGCCCCTACATTTCAGGGTAAACCCCGCGAAGAATCCTTCGCATAGCTCAGGACGGCGTCTGGAGATTCTTCGTCGTCCAAATTCATTTGGCCTTCCAGAATGACATCACTAGATGCTTTCATTTGACATTTGTGATTTGACTTGCATGGCGTTATAATGGAAATTGATGGAAAAGGGTACCTGGAAAGTTAAGTCAGGACTGGCCCAGACGCTGAAGGGCGGGGTGATTATGGACGTGGTCACCCCGGAGCAGGCTAAAATTGCCGAGGAAGCCGGTGCCTGCGCTGTCATGGCACTGGAACGAGTGCCGGCAGACATCCGCGCCGACGGCGGAGTGGCTCGCATGGCCGACCCCACTGTAATTAAGGCCATAATGGCAGCAGTGAGCATTCCCGTAATGGCTAAATGCCGCATCGGTCACTTTGCTGAGGCCCAGGTGCTGGAAGCATTGGGCGTTGATTTTATCGACGAGTCCGAAGTGCTTACTCCCGCCGATGAAAGCCATCATGTTTGGAAACATGATTTTAAGGTTCCTTTTGTCTGCGGCTGCCGTGACTTAGGCGAGGCATTACGTCGTATTGCCGAAGGGGCGGCGATGATTCGCACCAAGGGCGAGGCTGGGACGGGCAACATCGTTGAAGCTGTAAGGCACATGCGGGCAGTCCAGGATGGGATTCGCAGACTTCAGGCTTTACCCGAGGAAGAATTGGTAGCTGAGGCGAAAGTTCTTGGTGCTCCTCTGGAGCTAGTGATGGAGGTGCATAAAACAGGGAAGTTACCTGTTGTGAACTTTGCCGCCGGCGGTGTAGCGACACCCGCCGATGCTGCTTTGATGATGCAACTAGGGGCCGAGGGAGTGTTTGTGGGCTCGGGGATTTTTAAGTCCAGCGACCCCGCAACCAGAGCACAGGCCATTGTTGAAGCTACCACCCACTACCAGGACCCTGCTATCGTTGCTGAGGTATCCAAAGGTTTGGGAACCGCCATGCCCGGTCTGGACATAAAAGCTATACCCCAACAAGAATTGCTGTCCCCCAGGGGTTGGTAAGGTGAAGACAGGTATTTCACAGAATGCGAAGGGTAGTTACTGACGATTTAGACGCACTGCTTGATATCTTGCCACTCCATATCCATGAGCCGCTCGACCAGCAGCCCGACCATAACGAACTGTTGGAGGTAATCTTAGATTTAGGGCGTCTCCCCGAAGCCCGTTTCCCCCATAGAGAATTAGTCCTCAATTCTGAAGAGGTGAGCCAGGCTGATGTTGATTATGTAGTATCACGCATTGGCGAATTCACCGGGGATAATCGCGCCGGGATCAACCACACCCTTCACCGCATCTCAGCCATACGCAATAGAAATGGCTACATAATCGGCTTGACCTGCCGTGTGGGCAGAGCTGTGTTCGGTACCGTGAAGATGATTCAAGACCTTATCGAATCAGGCAAAAACGTTCTGCTTCTAGGGCGGCCCGGTATAGGCAAAACCACTATGTTGCGAGAAGTGGCTCGAGTGCTGGCTGATGACTTCAAAAAACGCGTTATCGTAATTGACACCTCCAATGAAATTGCCGGGGATGGAGACATCCCTCATCCCGCCATCGGGCATGCCCGGCGAATGCAAGTAGCCACGCCCGCTGAACAACATGCGGTAATGATTGAGGCAGTGGAAAATCACATGCCCGAGGTCATCATTATCGACGAAATAGGCACGGAACTGGAAGCCCAGGCGGCTCGTACCATCGCTGAGCGTGGGGTGCAATTGGTAGGCACGGCACATGGAAATACTCTGGAAAACTTGATAATGAATCCTACTTTGTCTGACCTTATCGGCGGCATCCAGACGGTTACCTTAGGAGATGAAGAAGCCAGGCGACGGCACACGCAAAAATCTATCCTGGAGCGCAAGGCTCCACCTACCTTCGGAGTGGTGGTAGAAATTGTAGATTATTACAAGGTAACCGTACATCCTGACGTGACCGAGGCTGTTGATGCTCTCTTGCACGGGCGACCCCCCAAGGCCGAAGTGCGCTGGATGGATGAAGATGGTGAGGTAAAAAGGGAGGCGATAACATCCCCTCTTATATGGGAAAGCAAGGAAGAGCAGCAGCCGGAAAAAGCACTGCGATTCTACCTCTTCGGCGCTAACCGGTCTCGACTGGAACAAATTGCCAAGGAAGGGCGAAAAGAGCTGAAAATCGTCGCTGACCTTAAGCAAACTGACATTTTCCTCACTACACGAAGTTATTACCGCCGCAAGCCACAGAAGATACGGGATGCCGAAGCACTGGGTATACCAATTTATGTCCTTAAAAGCAATAATGCCGCTCAAATGAAGCAATGCCTGGACGCCCTCTATCCCCGTGACACTCAATATACCTATGTCCATAATCTACAGCGTATCTTAGCTGGGCGCCGCGGTTTTAACTCTATTAACCGGAGCGTGGAACCTGGCGGCAGAAGGAAATCGAGGTAATCCTTGGGACTGTTCATCACCTTTGAGGGGGGCGAAGGCTGCGGCAAAAGCACCCAATCCAGGCTCTTGCTGAAAAGGCTTGAGCAACAAAACGTCCCCGTGGTATTAACCCATGAGCCGGGAGGCACGTCTCTGGGTAACGAGTTAAGAAAAACACTTAAGAGGAAACGGGATTCCTCTATTTCGCCCCAGGCTGAGCTGTTTCTCTTGGCTGCTTCCCGTGCCCAATTGGTGGCTGAGCTAATTCGTCCTGCCTTAGAAGAAGGTAAAGTGGTTCTTTGCGACCGCTTCACTCACTCCACCATGGTCTATCAAGGCTATGGGCGGGGACTTGATTTTACTGCCATAAAGATGGTCAACAATATGGCAACAAGGTATCTCAATCCAGACTTCATAATCCTCTTGGATATTTCACCTGAGCAGGGATTAGCGCGAAAGCAAAGTTTAAAAGACCGCTTTGAGTTAGAGAATTTATCGTTCCACCGACGGGTGAGGGAGGGTTATGTCAAGATGGCCGCGGCTGAGCCCGACCGCTGGTTGGTGATAGATGCTTCTCTACCTAAAGGGAAAATTGCCGAGATTATCTGGGATAGGGTGAGCCAGCTATTGCCTGACTTCTCATTGCGAACCGAATTTCCTCTCCCTTGACGGGAGAGGATTAAGGTGAGGGTGTAGAAGAAACGAGATTGCTTTGCTTCTTCACTATACTTCGTTTTGTGCGATATACTTATACAATACCTGTGGCTAAAAGAAAGGTCGCTGTGGCATTGAGCGGAGGAGTAGATTCCGCTGCCGCTGCTTTGTTGCTCAAAGAAGCCGCCTATGAAGTGATAGGTATACATATGCGCCTCTGGGAGTCTCCCCGCTTCGACTACCAGGCACATCGGGCGGAGAATATCTGCCGCATTTTAGACATTCCCTACCATCAGGTTGACCTGCAAAAGGAATTTGAGTCCTGTGTAGTTGACTATTTCTGCCAGGAATACCAGCAAGGGCGGACTCCCAATCCCTGCGTTGCCTGCAACCAGCGCATAAAGTTTGGCCTCCTCCTCGATGAAGCACTCTCCCTGGGCGCTGACTATCTGGCTACAGGCCATTATGCCAGGGTAGAGCATTCCCGTGATGGCCCTCGCTTGTTTAAAGCAGCAGACAACCGCAGGGACCAATCCTATTTTCTTTATACTCTAACCCAGGAAAAGCTCGGCCGTGTCCTGTTTCCTTTAGGCGAGTATAGCAGGGACGAGGCTAAACAGATGGCAAAGCAGGGGGGATTGCCCACAGCAACCAGGTCCAGCCAGGATATTTGCTTCATTTCCCAGAAGAACTATGGCGCCTTTCTCAGCCAGAGATTTTCCACTCTGCCTGGCGATATTATGGATACCCGGGGAAAGAAATTAGGTCAGCATCGAGGAATAGCCTTCTATACCATCGGGCAGAGGCATGGACTGGGATTAGCCTCGGGCAAGCCACTCTACGTCACAAGGATAGAGCCTGAACGCAATAGAATTGTGCTTGGCTCTGAGAAAGAGCTCTACAGCCAGAAGCTCGCCGCTCAAAAGCTGAACTGGATATCAGGCAAGGCACCGCGGGAGCCCATTACAGCCAGGGCCAAGATACGCTATAAGTCAAAAGAGGCAGAGGCTATCCTCTTTTCCAGGAATGACTCCGTGGATGTTCATTTCGCCCATCCACAAAAGGCGGTAACCCCAGGACAGGCCATTGTGTTCTATAATCTCGATGAGGTACTGGGGGGCGGGATTATTGACTCCAATGAAATCGGAGCTTAAGCCTATAAATACAGAAATATAAATCCCCCTCTTAAGATAAGAGGGGGTAGGGGAGTTATGAAAGGGAGAGCTTTGTTGCAGTTTCCAAACCTCGATGAGGAAGATAAGCTCAAATCACAGGGCTATGAGCTTATCGCCGGCATCGATGAAGTCGGGCGGGGAGCTCTCGCCGGCCCGGTAGTAGCCAGTGCCGTTATCTTGCCCCATCCGGCCAATTTGTCCTGGCTCGGGTTAGTTCGGGATAGCAAGGAATTAGACTCCAGGAAACGTGAATCCCTCTTCGACCTGATTAGCAAGGAGGCTGTGGCTGTGGGCATTGGCATCGTTCCTTCTCAAGTGATTGACTCCATTAACATCCTCAAGGCCACCAAGCTGGCTATGATGCAGGCGGTGGAAAAACTGCCCAAACAACCACACTTCCTCCTTATCGATAGAGTAACTTTGTCTCAATGTCCCATCCCTCAAATAGGGATAACCAGAGGTGATAAATCGTGTCTCTCTATTGCCTGTGCTTCTATCATAGCCAAGGTCACCAGAGACCATATGATGGAGGAATTTGACCAAGTTTACCCTGGCTATGGATTTGCTCAGCATAAAGGCTACGGAACAGGAAGGCACATATCCTGTCTACAAAAGCTCGGGCCTTCGCCAATTCACCGTCTCTACTTTGCCCCTGTCAGGAACGTCATCGCAAGCCAAAGCTCTGGCCCTTTAGCTTCGGGTCAGCCAGTCCCGACCACTAGCCTATTCAGTCTGCCCCGTATGGATACAGATGAGCCGATACACTAAATAAAACTTGGTTAATAATTAGTGGCTTGGTACGGCTACTCGATAAGGTGAAAACTAAAGTGTGCTCACTGGACACAACCTTTTGCAGGCTTAATTGGTGTGGTGTCCCCGGAGTTCAGGTGACCGGGACCAAAAAAGTCCAGGGACGATAAAGCCGAATAATTTCAACATAGACTGTCTCCGGAGTAATTCCCAAGTTTTTGAGTTGATTGGCCGCTATGCCGTCGCTGGCACGCGCCAGCCCCAGAAGAACATGCTCGGGAAGAACCTTCTCACTGCCCAATCGTTTTGCTTCAGCAATTGCTATTTTTATCATTTCTTTAACAGCGGAGGTTAAGCCGACTCCTCCACCTTCAATAGCTTGTTTTTCTTTCATTAAGGTTTGGATATCTATTTGAATCCTGCCTACCCTGACACCTGCATTTTCCATAACCTTAGTGGCCGCACTCATTCTCTTTGATAGTGCCATTAAAACATGCCCTGTGCACACGTAGCTACAATTCAGACGCTTTGCTTCCGCTTCGGATTCAGTAAGGATATCTTGGACAGACTCCGACAATAGATCAATATGCTCCTTGCCTGCCGCCTGTTCCATCGGCACTCCTTCTGAAGACGGCCCAGATGATTTTCCTGTTTCTTTATCCAGAAGTATTCCTGCCTTCTTTAGTACCTCTTCATCAACATATATAGGCACATTCTTTCGTACAGCTAAGGCCAGTGCATCAGAGGGACGGCAATCTATTTCCTTTTGCCCTCCGTCATGCACTCGCAGAACAATCTTGGCGTAGAAAGTATAATTTTCAAGCTCATCAATAATAGCCGATTGAACACTGCCGCCTGAGGCTTCAATCGCTGCACATGTAAAGTCATGAGTCTGAGTCAAAGGTATCGATAGTGATACGTTCTGCACTCTCACAGCAATGGCATCTGCTTCAGCAGGACCAATCCAAATCGGGAGATACCGCACCCCTTTCTTTTCTTTAAGGATCACTACCCTCTGATAGTTCATCAGGCTTACCCTGATACTATCGATTATCATTTCTATGTTTGCCATGGCAACCTCCTGTTGTTCAGCCTAGTTTACCATTTAAGCGGCTATTCTGGGAACCATGATGCCTAATTTGTAATAGGAGGATTTGTCGCACTCACACAGGTCTTCCATTAACGGCTGGATAATGGTATAATTGAGTTAAAAGGAGGTAGAGGTGTTAAGAAGCAAATACTTCTGGATTGCGATGGCAATCTTGGTGCCATTTATCATAGTATGGATTATGGAAGGATTTGGATGGGCTATTGCTACATTAGTAATAATGGGTATGATTTTCCTCTTTTTTGTCATCTCAGCGGGCACAAGTAGAAGAAGGAGAAGATACTATTACGATGATGACTATGACGAGGAGATACATATGACCAGACGTCAATCACCTCGACGTAGCGACATTCAAAGAGGGCTAGATTGGCACGTGCCAAAGGTCAATAAAGATGGCGTTGAATTTATCACGGGTGCAAAAGGTTTGAGAAAAACACAAAAAGATGCCATGAAGAAAACCAAGAGGAATCTCTGGGGATAAACATACAATTAATAGGAGGTGTACAATGTCTCCAATCGTTACTTGCAAAGTGTATGGCGGGACTGGTGTTATTAAGAAGCCAGACCCAAGTATGCCAAGAATAACTGGGGCAACCATCAAAGTTCCTTGTGATAATTGCCACGGAACAGGCAAAGTCAGGATTTGAACCGAAATGGGATGATATAGACCTTGAACCAACAGCCTACTGTAATATCAACTCAAGTAGTCACCTGTCAATTAATGTGTATGACCCATGCGGTGGACGACCCGCCCGTTGAAGCTCTTTTAATTGTATATGCAGATGGGCACGTTGAGGTGCGATGTCCACTAAAGAGTTCCTGCGATAACGCTAAGTATGCAAATCCCCCTGAATATCGTGTTTGCGGCTACGAACATAAGTCTTGAAATACTTTCTGGTAGTCTATTAATAGTATGCGAATTAATGAGTAGCCCAGCCAGCTGATTTGGGGGGAGGACAAGCAAAAGGTGAGTTGTGACACAGCAACCAAGGGGGTGTTGACATCCTTACTATTCCAATGCTAGGTTGATTTATTGTGGGCACATTCCTGAAAGTCTTCTTTGGACTAATTCTAGTGATACTCGGTGGCTTCGTCCTAGTGAGCTCTGGTGTTGCTGCCATATTCTTCGGAGCAGGCGGTTTCATCGTGCAGGTTATCATAGCTATGGCCATGTGGGCTGGGGCTATTACGCTCTTTGTTAAAGCACGGTGATAGCCAAGGGGACTCAGGAAACGAAGAACCATTTTTCTTCGGATAAAGCCTCAGCTATCCTCAAACTTCACTGAGATAGCAAGTAGTATAATTAACATAACTTTGAGCAAAGTAAACTCGACGAAGGATCCGGTGATGAACCGTCAAGAAGTTGGTAAGCTGGGGGAGAAAGCAGCCCAGAAATTCCTCAAAAAGCGGGGCTATCGCATTCGCGAGACGGGTTTTCGTTGCCTTCACGGAGAAATTGATATCGTTGCTCAAAAGAAGGACTGGCTGGTCTTTGTCGAGGTCCGCACCAAGAGCAGTTTGGGCTTCGGCACTCCCGAGGAATCAATAACAGCCGCTAAAAAGAAAAAACTCGTCGCCTTAGCCCTGACCTATACCAATACTCACCAGAACCTCCCCCCTCTATGGCGCATAGACGTCGTAGCCATAGAACTCGATGACAAAGGCCAGACCACACGCATCGAACTCATCGAAAACGCCGTCGAGCAGAACTCCCGGTTTACAAGCTAGGTGCTCTATACTCTATAATGATCACGCCAATTTACGCCTTTGGCTCTTCTTGCTCTTTACTGCTCTTTGAAATACTTTTTCTCTTCCGCTGCTTTTTCTCGGGTAGAGATATTTTAACCTTCTCCATTTCAGCAAGCGACGCTTCATTTAACAGGTGACGGATAGCTCCAACAAGCTCTTCTGGAGAAACTACA
>CAZZAC010000034.1:0-13491 GCA_964652095.1 uncultured Dehalococcoidales bacterium
CCTGGCATAGCCTAACTTGGTGGCATGGTCCACGGCAGTCAGGATATATCTTTTGAGGTTATTCCAATAGATAACAATAGTATCAAGTTGAAAAAGGAAACATGGATTCCCTTCCTTCACTAGCTGGGTAATCCTCTTCTTCGGCTTCTGGCGAGCTCTGGCTCTCTTTCTGGCGGTCTTCTCTGCTTTCTTTTTGTCAGGGTAGAGTTTATACCTCCGTATCACCCTTTCAATTTTCCAGGTAGAGACCTCCTCAGAATATTCTTTCTCGTATAGAACTTTTAGCTTCTTCTTGCCGTAGTAAGGATATCTCTTTCTTAAGCGTCTTATCCTTTCTTCCTGGGCGAGGGTTACCTCCCAGTTTCTCTTATGGCGAGGGGCTTTGGATTGATCAGCCAGGCTCTGGACGTTGTATTTAGAGTTCTTAAAGCGCTTGGACCACTTATGGAAGGTCTTCCTTGAGATAGCGAAGTGCTGAGCTGTGATGGTAGCATTCTCCTTTCCCGCGGTATAGTAAAAGACCATCCACTCCACTCTCAATCTCTCCTGAGTTGTAAAGCCCAAAAGGTCTGCCACTCCCCTCCAGCATTCATATCTATCCTTTTGGACAATGGGCTTTCTTTTAAAGAAGTAGAAGCTGGCTGGCTTTCTCATCCTGGTAACTCCTCACGGTAAGTTATTACCACTAAACATACCATGAGTGTTACCCATGTATCTCAGCCTCCGCATAGTCCTTTTGATGGATCTTTCAAAATACCTTCCCTGAGGGGCTGGAAATGGTTTAGAGTTTAGAGCTTTGATATTGGGATTTGTTCGGACTTCAGTCGTCGAGGATCGCAAAGCGGAGTTTACCCACTAAGATAACCAGGAATTCCATATCCCTGATGGGAGTGCCCCATAAGGGGGCGCTCCCATACGACTCTCTAGCAACCAAGCCAGTAGATAAAGTTCCAGTCCGGCCCGTTTAGCTCATAGCTGTGCGTGCCATACTCTAAAGTGCAGTCAGATTCTACGTAAATCTGGTAGATCTCGCCCACTTCCAGCGCCCCAATGGTGTCAATGCCAAACTCTGGCCAGTAGACATCCCAGACACCGAAACCTGCGTAGTAGTATGCTATGATCAGCTGGTCCCCGATGGAGGCAAACCCCACTTCCGGACTGGGCTCATCCTGGAGCACGCCGCCCGCGGTGAAATCCCAGACAGGCCCTTCTCTAGTGATGCCATGATTATCCCTGGCAACTATCCGCCAATAATATGTAGTGCCATCGACTAACGTGCCTGGATCATAAGTCATCGAAGATTGCGTTGCCCCATAAGGCCCGATAGTGGCCCTGAGAGACGGACTTGGGCTGGTGCCGAAGTAAACATTGTAGGTCACTGTATCCCCAAGGTCAGGGTCTCCACCAGTCCAGCTCAAGTTGGCATTGGTTGAGACACCGGTGGCATGGTTTGAAGGGAAAGGATCGGATGGTCTGTTTGGCTGGTGGCCCTCTTCTTCGTCACGTACCACGATGTAGTTGAATTTGATCTCCGTGCGCGTAACGCCGTCACCATCCGTTATCTTCAGGCCAACGCTGTAGATTCCCGGAGCAGCGTACTGCCAGGTAACCGTTTGGCCATTGTGAAGAGCAGTGGTGCTGTCGATGGTACCGTTGTCATCGAAGTCCCATTCTGCTGCCACGTAAGGCGTTTTCCCACCGTTCGTCTCATTGGTGAAGGTTACGGTTTCGCCGACCAGCACCTCGGTCTTGTCGGCTGTGAAAGCGGGATTTAACGTGGATTGCTGAGTCTTTTGGAACTCTATCTTGCCTTTCTCCAAACAGACGCTGTTCTCCCCGTAGAACGGGTCGTGTTGAGGAGTACCGCCGCCTGGATAGGACACGAGGACCACAGTCATGACCTCGTACGTCTCGTAAGGGGTAAGCCCATCTACGTCCACGCTTAACGTTGCCATGGCCACTCCGCCGTCGGTCTCAGCCCAGGCATACCAGTTGCGGGTATTGCCTGTGGCGTCAATCTGACCGGGGACGTAAACAGCAGACCAGTAGAACAGGTTGGGGTCAACAGCCCTGTCGTCGCCGGTGTCAGCTATTTCATCGGGACCGCATACCCAATCATTTATGTATTCCCAGGGCTCCCTGCCGCCTAGGTCACTCATCGTGTACGTGCCGTGCGCGGCCCAGTGGTCATCGTCGAGACCGCCGTCGTGAGCAGCCAAGTAGTCCATAAAGGCGTCAACCCAGGCCTGGTTGGCATCGGTATCATGGACGAGCCACCAGTGCACTATGACGCCGTCTACCAGTTCATAGCCGGGAAAATACAGGAACTCGGCCAAGACCGTGTCCCTCAGGAACTGGCGATATACTCCTGTTGCATCGCCCTCAAACTCTACCGAATAGGTATGATCCACCGCTGTTGTGGGGGCGTCAACATCCAGGACGGTGTGGTGAAGCTCGCCCCACTTCTTCTCAGTATGGAGGGTCCACGACTCCGCGCCGACAGTGATCTCCACAAGAATGTGGATATCGCCCTTCTTCCAGGCCCTGATTTCAATGCAGGGCACATTATCTATGGTGTCTTTCGTCTTGATGGTCTCCCCGTAAACTCCACTGTTCGGGTTGGTGCCACTAGGTGAGATAACGATCACATCGGAGGGGTCGAGGTTGGCACCCGCCTCCAGCCACCAGTCTATCTGAGCCTGCGCCAAAAGGTCTTCATCCCAGTTGATCCAGACCCTATGGATGGAGGCCTTAACATTAAAGGCAATAGAATCAGGGATAAGATCGGGGGGCGTCACAGAAAGTGTAGTAAAGCTCCGTATGCTGCTCCATAACCCAGGGCCACAGGAATTCTTGGCCCTGGCATGCCACCAGTACTGCGTGCCCGAATCTAAGGCAGGCGATACTGTCCACTGACTACTACCTACATTGGCAGACCTCACCACATTCGTGCAGCCACTATCGCTACACACTTCAACATCATATGACGTGGCACCGGAAACATCACTCCAGTCTAAACTCGGAGTTGTAGATACGGTTTGACCATTGGGCGGGCTGACCAGACTCGGTGTGCCGGGGGGCACACAACCTACACTAACACTGCCATCGCTTACCGTGATTTCCACCGGATCCCCATTTATATCACATACTACGACATTGAATAGGTTCAGTGGTGATGACCCTGACCCTCCTCCCGCTGTGAAGCTGACTACGGCAAATGTTCCAGGGCCTGATACAGTCTGTCCCGGTGCCGTTATTGCTCCAGCTACACCAACGATAGTCCCGGCTCCATTGTCTATCGTTCCAGGGCTAAAATACGTGTCTGCACCATCTTGATTCAATAAATTTCCTTCCGTTACGCTATTTACGGTAATGAGAGATGGATCAAAACTCAAATCGAACTGCACACCGGCTATAGCAACATCCGGGTCTACCACTACATTTACCGTAAATGGCTGTCCTGGAGCAACCGTTTGAGTCGGTGGTGAAATGCTGACTGAGGTTGCTGGAGCTGCTTTACTTACTGGCGCTCCCATCACGGAGAGTGCTAGTATAATGCCCAGCGCTAATGCTAAAGGCAAGACTTTCTTTGCCGTGTCAAATGCTGTCATCTTATCCTCCTTGTTTTTTGATTGGCAACCTTACTCATAGACTAGCCGGTCCAATTCTGCCCTATTATGACCATATCCTGCACATTGATCTGTCCATCTTTTTTGACGTCTTCTGGAATCCACCCCGCAGGGCCAGTCTGGCCCCAATGTTGTCCTATACGGACCATGTCCTGAACGTTGACCCTTCCGTCGCCATTTACATCACCGGCCTTGCCGCCATTGGTAAAGTGTGCGATGACACTCTTATCACGATCCATATGTACAGTAACCGATAGGCTACTTCCTGAGGCATCACCACTCCAGTGACTGAATTCCCAGTCGGGGTCGGTCTCTATGGCAGTGATGGTGACATCGGTGCAGCAGTCATAGGTATGAATCCCTGGGCTTGGGGCAGTGTCTCCCACGCCATCCACAGCCACTGTAAGGGTACAGTCTTTGAATTCGTATTCATAGCCGTCAGGAGCGCAGGAGCCAGAGGAACACTTATATAATAACCTCCTCTCCTTACAGGGATTGCCAGGATCATCTTCCCATGGCCCGTAATCGCATACCTCTCCCTCATTGGCATTCCTGTATTCATAACCATCCGAGGCACAGGAGCCACCGGAGCATTTGTAAACCAATCTCCTCTCCTTACAGGGATTGCCAGGATCATCTTCCCACGGTCCATAGTTGCATATATCTCCCGCGAGATTCCTCTCCTCGTACTGGCCGGAGCTGACGCAGGAGCCGCCTGAGCACTCGTATATCAGGCGTCTCTCCTTACAATCATTCCCGGGTACGGGCTCCCAATCTCCATATCCGCATATAACTCCAGCGTCGAGATCTCTTTCCTCGTACTGGCCGAAGCTGACGCAGGACCCGCTGGAGCACCTATAGATCAGGCGTCTTTCCTTGCACTCGTTACCGGGTACGGGCTCCCACGGTCCGTAGTTGCATATATCTCCCTCATCGATACCGACTGGGGACAAATCCTCAATCTCAGTCCATTGTCGCTTGATGTGATAATTCTGCTCTGTATAGAAATCCATCGTCGCACTTGCAATGCCAGCCCCGTCCGCAAAAACATCTATTGTTGTGTAAACCATAAACCTGAAAATATATTCATGGTCTATTTCCAAATATATAGATGGAATCTCAACGAACTGAAGATCAAGAAGCCACGTTTCCTCGCTCCAATTACCTTCCTTTACTATTGGGAAAGGATCAATATGTTCTGTGTGATCTACTACGTTGTAACCGGAGGTAGCATCATAAATCTCGATGTTGAATCCGAAGTCTAGTTCTACATGTGCCATTCCTAAGGGCCAAGCATCCATTCCTCCGTGGTGACATCGACCGTTATACTGAAAACGAGTGGTGATTCTGTAGTTACTACTACGTGGACACACCCAAGACTCAGAACTCAACATTGGATCGGCATAAACAGATGCCGCTCCCCAGCCTGGACCTGCCCACGCGTCGATGTAGCTCCACATTTCCCCGCCGGCTTTCATTCCAGAGCATTCGTGGGTATAACCTGCTATACCCCAAGAAGAACCGGTATCCGAACTACAGCTTAAAGAACTGTCTGGATAAGTTACGTAATATGTCTTCCACGTTTCGCACTGCCCCATAGGGAGCACCTCAAACTTGTTAAGTAACCATGCGTTGTCCCAGTCTTCGTCAGCGCGCCCCGGTGCGGTGGTATCCCAGAGTTCTGTCCATGCCTGATTGCGGATAGCACCCCCTATGTCATACCATCCCGGGTCAGCATCTACCGGTATCATCTTGTCAAAGCTGTAGTAGTCGTAGCCCTCAGTACTCGTCAGGGGGCTGCCAGTGGTGTTGTCTTCGAGGCTTCCGCTATCAGTTGTGGTCGGGTCATGGCTATCATACAGCAGGGTTGAATTATCCGGGTTGCGGATATTGAGGGTGACCTTTACATCCGCGGTAGCACCTGTGTTGTCCGCCCTTAGAGTCACGCGTACGGTGTCACCAGGAAGAAATTCTGTCTTGGCTGTTCCAGGACTAGATGTATTCGGTGTGTCAGTAGTGTCTGATATGCGATACAAATCAAGCTTGATGGCAGGCGCTGGGGTGGTGTATGTCACCTCTAGCTTTGGAGCGTTCGACCCATACTCCTTGCTGTGGAAGGTGCGGTAAATACTGGATCCGCTCTGGGTTGGCGCTCGCAGCAACACTCCATAGTTGTCATAGGTTCCATCTACCCAATTCTGTACCAGGGACGCGATGTCCCATGCCTTATAGCCAGCACCACTGCCCTTGATGATAGTAACAGTATCATAGGAGGGCACGTAATAATTCTCAGCTTTGGACCAGGTCAAAGAACCCTCACTCCAGTCCACAGCGGTCTGGTAAACTGAGATGTCTAATGGGTCGCCATCTGTTCCACCGGCGGCATAGTAGTAGAGATTGAGATCAGCGCTTGTTATGATAGCTCCAGCCGGGATTGAAGACAGATCAAATTTGAGTAGTGTTCTGTAATTTCCGGACGCCGTTGAGAACCCAACTCGAAGATAATCGACACCGCTGTTACCTCCACTCGGATTCGAGGTACCTCCTGACCAAGCATAGCCGTCGGCAGCAGCATAGATGGTGGTTGAGCTGGCCTCCGCTGTATTTGAGGTAAATGCAATACCTAATGAGCCAAATATTGACACAATCAGTACGAATGCAAGTGCAGCCCCAAGGATTTTGCCTATCCCACTTCCTTTTTTCATTGCCGTGCCTCGCTTATTCACTCTTTCTTATTTGTCCTTATCCTTCGGTGACCCTTCGCTACACTCAGGGCTTCGACTCCGGACGGCCTCTCATCCTTCTCCCTTCAAGGCGAGAGAATTGCCTCGGCTATGCTTCGCAAATGACTCTGGGTTTCGAAAACGGAGTTAGCTTCTCCCCTAGCAGGAAGAAAGAAACAATATCCCGGTACATGGAGAGATAAATATGACACGAATCAGGATAACCGCTGTCACACATAGTTGACCACCCAGCTTACGATAGTCTCATATAATGTTATATCACTGTCGCAATAATTGTCAATAGTCTTTCGGAGAAATTTTTCAGAAATTTTGGCTGAGGGGCCAGGGGGTAGTGGCAAGGTTTATCCTCGCTTCTTGGAGATTGCGAGCCCCGGCCCTACAGTAGTGAAAATCCTAAATCCCAAGCCCCCAATTCCAGACAATATCAAATGACAAGGCTCAAATGTCAAATGAAGCTCAAAATCTCAATGACAAAAAGAGGTATTTTTAGCATTTGAACATTTGGATTTCAATTGTTATTTGGATTTTGACATTTGGGTTTGTTTGGGATTCCAAGCGGAGCGCCTTTGGGACCTGGAATCTAGCCATTTTCGATATACACCTTGCTCAGGTCGGGAATACCCAGGGGACTGAGCTCATAGCCTTTGACATAGGGCTCCACCAGGATATAGTTGGCGCCATGGAACAGGGGGAAGCAAGGGGCGTCATCAATCACCAATTGCTCAGCTTGCTGGTACATGGACAGGCGGACAACCCCATCCTGTTCTATAGCAGCCTGGTCAAGCAAAGCATCCAGTCCGGGGTTGCTATATTCGAAGATATTAACTTCGCTTCCGGTATAGAACAGGATATCCAGGAAATTATGCGGGTCGGGGTAGTCAGCTATCCAACCCATTACGAACATCTCATCCTTCTCTTGTTTCAGGTTATAAATGAAATTCTCTGGTTCCAGTTGCCTCACCGAGATTTTCACGCCGAGGTTTTGCTGCCATTCCTGGATAATGGCGCCTAGATAACTGGGAATGCTATTGCCATAGCCGTCAACAGTCAGGGTGATAGGGGGCAAGTTCGAGACATCTCCATATCTCGAGGCGGCGATGAACTCTTTCGCCTTTTCCACATCGTAGTCCAGTCCCTCAAGAGCCTCGTTATAGCCAGGCATGCCCGGCGGCAAAATACCATCAGCTTCATTTACCATGTCCCTCAATATCACCTCAGCGATACGCTCTTTATTCACAGCAAGACAGAAGGCACGGCGAACATTAACGTCGTCGAAGGGAGGTTTAGCAGTGTTGAAGCCAATATAATAGAGACTGAGCTCAGGCGTTACTGCTAACTCCTGATGAAGTGGGTTAGTCTCATCACGCACCTGGTCAATGTAAGCCAAGTAAACAGGAACGACATCGATCTGCCCTGTTTCATACAGGGCCATGGGCTCCTCAGCGACAAGAGAAAAGATGACGCGCTGCAATTTGGCAGGTTCGCCATAATAGACCTGGCTACGCTCCAAAATCAGCCGCTGCCCTGGTTCCCATTCTCTTAGCTTAAACGGTCCTGTCCCGTTTGGTTCCCACCACCATTCCTCCCCGGATTCCACATTAACCCTATCCACCACAAAGGCAGTGGGATAAGCCAGCTTGTCCAGGAAGTAAGCCTTGGGAGCATCAATGGTAACCCGAAGAGTATAGTCATCAAGGACTTCGACTCCGGAGATTTCTCCCGTTTTTCCCGACAGCATATCTTTGGCACCAACGATATCGCCCAGATACGTAGCGGCTGTGCCAGAGCCAGTATCGGGATCGCAAGCTCGTTCCCAGGAGTATTTGAAGTCGGCAGCTTTGACCTCCCTGCCGCTATGGAATTTCACCCCCTGCCGTAGATGGAAGGTATATGTTTTGCCATCAGGGCTTCCCTCTGGCCAGCTCTCAGCAATATCGGGCACTATGTTCAGCTCCTGGTCAAGACGAACCAAGCCAGAGAAGATTTGCATGACGTAGGTATGAGAAGACATGTCGGCAGAAATCGCCGGGTCGAGCGTTATGGGCCCAGTATCCCAGAGGCGAAGGACGCCCTGACCGCTGGAAGGCTGGCAAGCAGTTGAAGGCAAAAACAATAAAGTAGAGACGAGAAGAGATAATGATGCAAGCTGCCAAATTCTTCTCACTGGTCACCTTCCACAAAAAGAGACTGCAGCGCTGCAAACAATTGACAAGGCTCCCGGCAACTCCCTGCCAGCTTCTCGAAAGGACACAAGTCTGTGCCATCGTAGTTAGAGATATAAGGCACTGCGTTCTTACTACTAACAGTTACCCCTTGCTCCTTCAGCATGTCAAGTGCTCCCGTGCTCGCTATGCCAGCATATACCGAGGTTATCCGAGCATGAAGGCAGAGCAGAGCTACAGCTAGGCCCATGATGCGATCAGCCGTAGCAGCATTATGTAAACTTGTCCCCATATTCTGGACAGCCTGGAAAAAGGGGGCTACTCCGCTCTCTCTGGAGCTGAAAATGACTTGCCCTTCCTTCACTATAACGAGATTCCATTTCTCTTCCTCCAGAAGAGAGCGAGCCAAGTCAATATCTTCCATGTTACTCCGCATAGCGTTCTAAACAGTGATTAAATTTTGAGAAATATCAAAAAGCAAAAATAAAAAATCAAAATTACAAACTAAAATGCAAAATTCATTTTCTTCCCTTGATCCTTAAATCCATTTCTGAATTTTGCCTTGTCATTTTGCATTTTTATTTTTGCTCCTTTAGCTGGTATGCCATGTTGCCCAAGTCAAGCTCCTGGGCAGTTCTTATTTGAATCAGGCTATCCGTGCCATTTATCTTGCCCAGTATATCGGGAGAGCTGATGCTGGCAAATTTCCCCAGGGGCTTGCTTTGAGCAATCAAGTCCAACGATGCCTTGTCAATAGCTACCACATCCGTGGAGGCGAGGATGCCAATATCAGGAACTACTGGCGAACCTGACGGCGTGGCACAGTCACACAATCGCGTTACATCCTGGACGAAATTGATAAAAGCTACTTTAGAGTGAAACCGGCTTAGCACCCCCGCGGCAGCGTGAGCCAGAGAAACCTGAAACATCTCTTGTGCCTGGGGAGGCATGGAATAAACACCCTCCGGGCAAAGATAAAGACAATGACTGCAATCCATGCATTTCTCATCATCACGCACCATTTTCTCCTCAACTAAAGACAAGGCTTTAAATGGGCAAGCTTCAACGCACTGTCCACAGCCTGTGCATTTGGAGATGTCGATGAGAGCCCGATTTGCCCTATGTTGAGCAGCCTTTGACTCCTTGATAACACAGCCCATAGCCACATTCTTGATAGAGCCGCCAAAGCCCGATAGCGCATGCCCTTTAACATGAGAAAGAACTATCATAGAGTCGGCATCGAAAATCTTCTTGGCTATCTTTATCCTGTCTAAAGAGCAATCAAAAACCTGGCTGGGGATATCCACCCACTCTCCATCATAGCCTTCCTCCCCATCGGCGATAACCACAGGCACTCCCACCGATTCCTTAGTAAAGCCATTGTAGGCTGCTGTAGTCAGATATTGGCTGGCAGTGAATCTCCCCATAGGATAAAGAGTAGTGGTATCGGTGACAAACGGTTTGCCCCCAGCTTCCTTAATCAAATCACATGCCCGGCGCACTATCGGCGGGCGGAGGTAAGCACTACCGCCATACTCTCCCATGTGAACCTTCACCGCTACTGAATCACCCGCAGAGACAACACTGGCTACCCTGGAGAAAAGAGTCCTCAACCCTCTGAGGAAAGCCCTACCCCTATCATAAGGGAAAAAGAAAACCTCGCTTTTTTCGCCAGTCTTCACGATGTTCACCTGCCCAATAGTATATCTCAGAAATTAAGCTACAGTAAATTGATTTAGAACAAATTCCTAGCCTTCAGGCTTAAGTAACTCTTATCACAAACAATGATGTGATCAAGGACATCAATGCCTATGATTTCGCCAGCCTTAGCCAGCCGCTTGGTTAGCTCAACATCCTCTTTGGATGGCTCAGGGTCACCCGAAGGATGATTATGAGCAAAAATTACCGAGGCGGCGCAGGAAGATACCGCCTCCTTAAATACCTCACGGGGATGAACAATGCTGGTATCCAGGCTGCCTATGGAAACTTGCTTCCAACCTATTAACCTGTTTCTGGTATCCAGGCAAATTACCAAAAAATGCTCCTTCTTCTTGCCTTTCAACTTGCTCCTCACCTCAGCAACCACATCCTCCGGAGACTTGAGTATCGGCTTGGGTTTCTCACCGGCATCGGCTTCCAGCCTCTTGCTCAATTCAAGGGCTGCTTTAATCTGTGCCGCCTTGGCTGTTCCAATACCTCTCGTCTGAGTCAATTCCTCCACAGAGGCATTGGCAACACCTTTGAGATTGCCAAACCGACTTAACAGCTTCTGGCTAGTCACCATAACGGACTCGCCTTTTACCCCTCGACCCAGGATTATAGCTAGAATCTCCTGGGCAGCAAGAGCTTCACTGCCCAGCTTAAGCAGCCTCTCCCTGGGGCGCTCACTGAGGGGTAAATCGTGAACAGTAAAAGAGTCTTTCATGGCCTATTATTACATGGCTGATTTCCCAGACGACCTCCGCCAGGTCCGCTTCCTCAGAGGCACAACCCCCCATAAAGCCAGTCCTGCACCTAGAGCCGCCAACACAGCAATCAAAGCGGGATGTAACCCAGCCTTTTGAGACAGCGCTATCGAGTTCGTCAGCATTGCTCGCCAACGAGCATCAAGACCATCTATATCAAAACCATAGACCTCGGTCAAAGCTTCATCGTAGGTACTACCTTGCTTCAAAATAGTCAACAATTCGAGCATCCTGTCCTGTCCATAATTATCCAGAAGGTACTCAACAAGGCTATAGCTTTGAGCATAGGAAAGGCGAGCTTTTTCAGTCTCGGCAGAAAAGGGACTACACAGGCTGCGCACCGAAATGAGCTCATCTTCCAAAATAGCCTCTTCTAGGCAGGAGTGAAAAACAGGGTCAAGCTCGCCCTCGTTATACATAGCTAACCCTTCGTCAAGCCAGAGAGGAAGCCGCCCATAGGGGCTAAAAGTTGCCTGATGAACAACAAGATGCGTCAACTCGTGAACCAAGGCCCTCTTGCCCCAATCAAGTTCGCTCGGTGGAATACCGATAGCAATTGTACTAAATGCAGTAAAGGCAACTCCGCCAGTCCATTCCTGAGGAAAAATCATAGCCCCCTTTAAATCACTAGTGGAGGTATAAATATATATCTTGATGGGCTTCTCTGGATAGGTGCCAATATCCTGGATCAATCTGGCAAGTCCTTCCTCACAAGCATCCCTCAATTCTCGGGCGAAGGAATCACCGCCTTTATACCAGAAAAGGGTCATCTCGCCACCCTGGGGTATGGTACTAGTCAAGCTCTGCCAAGTATAGCGATCGTCATCGAAGTTCATTATCTTGGGAGAGGTCTCAACTCTATTCCCATCAGCATCCTCAATCATCCACCAATATGTGACTTCAGCACCAGGGGGCAAGCTTGCATTCCTCATATCCCATACCCAATTAGCCTCTATCTTGCTTGCTGGAGTAAAATCAGCCCAACCCTCACTGACAACTTCAGCGTAGTTCATCTTATCCACCTGGTAATAGAGACGGACATCAACGATATCAACATAGCTTTCAGCCTCGAGAGTGAACACAGCCTGGCTTGGGAAATTTACTTCTACATCGCTATCTATAACTGCAATATCATCCCCAGCTGCCACGAGGGAGGGGCTTAAAAGCAAGAGAAGCGCCGAAGTTATTAAGACGATGCGTTTAATCATTTTCCTACTTTAGACCGAAGGTAGTCGGTGATAAATCCATCTAGTTCTCCATCCAACACAGCTTCGGCATCGTGAACCTCGTAATCGGTGCGGTGGTCCTTCACCATTTTGTAGGGGTGAAGAACATAACTTCTAATTTGATTTCCCCAACCCGCTTCGATACGCTCGCCCTTTAGCTTGGCTCTCTCCTCTTCTTTCTTCTCGCGGTCAAACTCCAAGAGGCGAGAATAAAGGACTTTCAAAGCAGCTTCCTTGTTTTGGTGCTGAGACCTCTGACCCTGGCAAGTAGCTACCAGCCCTGTAGGTAAGTGAGTTATCCTGACAGCGCTGCTTGTCTTCTGCATATGTTGCCCGCCAGGACCACTGGACCTGAAAGTATCTATTCTCAAGTCTTCCGGGTTTATTTTGACGTCCACTGTCTCTTCAGCTTCAGGGAGGACTTCCACCAGGACAAAAGATGTGTGGCGGGCATGGTCGGCATCAAAGGGGGAAAGCCGCACCAACCTGTGCACCCCGTGCTCACTCTTGAGATAGCCATGGACATAATACCCCTTAATCTCCACGATAGCGCTTTTGATACCAGCCTCTTCTCCCGGGGAGACATCTAAGACCTCGGCTTTATAATCATGCCGCTCTGCCCACCTCAAGTACATCCTGAGCAACATGTTTGCCCAATCCTGAGACTCCGTGCCACCAGCACCAGCATGAAGGGCGAGCATGGCATTTCGACTATCGTAATCGCCAGTAAAAAGCTGTTGGCTCTCCAACTGTTCAAACCGAGAGCTCAGCTTTTTTAGCTCCAGTTGTATCTCTTCCTTGAGAGAGTAATCTTCCTCCCCGATAGCCAGAACAATCATTTCCCGAAGATCGGTAGTCCTCTTCTCCAGCCCGCGCCAAGCACTGACTAAATTTTTCTTAACCCCAAGCTGGCGCATAATAGCCTGAGGTTTAGCCTGGTCACGCCAAAAATCAGGTTGGGCTGACTCTGCCTCTATCCTGGCAATTTCCTTTTCCTTGCCAGGGATGTCAAAGATGCACCATAATGTCTGAGATTTGGCGAAGCAAGGCTTCTAGATTTTCCTTCTCTTCTTGCATCTGAAATACTCCTTAATCGAATAACTTTCCTTGGCAGCTTGGTTCGGAGGTCAACATTCCTCCGGCAGCAAGGTGAGCCAAGCGGGTAGGTTCAGGAAGTCTATAACCACGGCAGCAGTTTATCACCCATTGTAAAGCCGATGCCAGGTCAATTTTATGGCCCACGGAAACATATATCGGCTTCACTC
>CAZZAC010000035.1:0-13271 GCA_964652095.1 uncultured Dehalococcoidales bacterium
TGCTATCCAGTCGCTTGCCAAAAGCTCATTTCCTGTGCCCAGGGATGAAAACCAACTGAATGTCACAAGCATAGGGGCTAGCATCAGTGATGCGTATAGCCAATCCCGCCTTGCAGTTTGTCTCACTATATGGATAAAAACAAAAAGAGCCAAGGGGATATAGATGAGCGCTGCTATCCAGCCCCAACCTTGGGGAAGGGAAAGAAGCAATATCCCGGTAATTACTACTGGCATAAGATAGTATCCTAACCAAGGGAAGAGCCATATTGGCTTACCTCGATGCCAACCATAAATTGCTATGCCAACGGTTAGCGCTAATATAATTGACACGTAGACGATATTTTGCCAGTAATATGAAGTGAAGAGCAAAGCAACCAAAAGATGGGGCAAGGCACTGAAAAGTGCCTCTTTCCAGCTACCTTGAGCATGTGTTTCATAGATTTGCTGGGCAATTAATTCAGGGGAGCCCAGGGATTGTACCGCAATTTTGCTTGCCTCCTCTCTGCTTAGCCCATTTTCTTCTAGCTCCTGAGTTTTATCTTCGAGATGTGTGTAAAGCTCCTCAGCCACGCCGTCCTTTATAGTCTGGTCGATGTGGAGGCAATCTTTAAATCTGTTTAAATAATGGCTTATGCTACTTACCATTTTAGCCCTAGGTTGTTTCCGCTTGTATAACTGATTTAACTGCCGTAGAAAAATCCTGCCATGTAGCTAACCTATTAGCTAGGACCTGCTGCCCCCTTTCAGTTATGTAGTAATAACGTCTTTGTTGTCCATTAGGCAGTATCTGCCATTTACCATTGATAAGGTTGTCTCGCTCTAAGCGGTGGAGAGCGGGATAAAGAGTACCTTCTTTAAACTGAAAATACCCATTACTCCTTCTCTCCAGTTCCTTTACTATTTGGTAGCCATAGGTAGGCTGACGACTAATTAAGCAGAGCAGTAGAGAATCAGTATTTCCCTTCAATAACTCACGCCCGTAGTTCATCCTTTCACCTCATTCAATATATTACCGCTGTTTCACTATAGCATTGCTTACTCAGAGTGTCAATACCATGTCCTCGTTCAGTACCTTAGTGGCACTTCTTTTTTGCCATTGCGAGGAGCGATAGCGACGAAGCAATCTCTAAGCGAGGTTCCTCAATCCAACTATAGCAGGCTCCAGCTTTGCAATGAGATTGCCACGCCCCGGCAAGTCGGGGCTCGCAATGACATGGAGGGTTATTGCCCAATGTTACAAACATATAAAGCGTTACTCATCTATCTGAACTAGATCATACCAGTGGCAATAGTGGTCTCGTTGTAGTTGCCGAAGTGAACTCTAATCGCTAAAATACATCTTTTCGGGCAAATGTATCGCGGCACGAAAGATTATTACTCTATTCTTGGTGTTTCTGAGCAGGCTAGCCACGAGGAAATAAGACGTGCTTTCAGGAAGCTTGCTATGAAATATCATCCCGACAAAAATTTAGGAAATGAGAAGTGGGCCGGGGAAAAATTTAAGGAAATCAACGAGGCCTATGCCGTATTGGGCGACGAAGTGAAGCGGCAGGAATATGATAGAATGAGACAGGCCGGCTTTGCTGGATATGGTGCTCAATATGCTGGTGGGCGCTATTACAGCCAGGAGCAGGTGTTTGCGGATGCCTTTACCAATCCCTATTTATTTCAAGAGCTGGCAAGGATGTTTCAGGAAGCTGGTTTGAGGTTTGATGAAGGATTTGTGGACAATTTGTTTTTCGGTGGCAGAGGTTTCGTTTTCACCTCCTCAGGTCAACCATCAAGAAGAGATCGGTCCACATCGACTTCGGAGTATAAACCACCTTTATTATTACGGCTTTTCGGCAAGGTCATCAGGTTTAGTCTTAAGAGAATACTAGGTGTGCAGGAACTCTCCTGGCAAAGCCAGGGAGAGGATTTGTACCATGAAATCTATCTCTCTCAAGGAGAAGCGGCATCCGGTGTTGACAAGAAAATAAAATACAAGAGAGGCAAGGAAAAGAAAAAACTCATAGTCAAAATCCCACCAGGGGTTACCCAGGGCACGAAGGTAAAGCTGAAGGGAATGGGATTGGAAGGGAAAACTCCCGGTGACCTCTTCATTACTGTTAAAATTAAGAGTTAGCGGATATGGGTGCTTTCGAAGATTTTGTTGACGTAGTAAAGCAGACAGAGACTATGCAAGCTCTCCTCCAGAACCTGGAAAGGGAGCCGGCGAAGCTCTTGGCCGCTATTTGCCGGGAGTATGAAGCGACTAACAAAGCAGTTCCTGACCATCACCTTAATTTGGCTGGGTACTTTGGTGAGGCAATGTTACGGGCATTGGTATCGGCAAATTTAATTACCAAAGAACCAGAAGACAGGTTTGCCCTCTATGTCTACAAGCCGACTGAGGCGGGGCTTAAGTATTACAAGGCCATGCTTAAAGAGAAGAAAATCTAGTGTACAAGCTCATCGATACTCATGCCCATCTTGACGAACTGAAAAACCTCGATTTGATGCTCGAGGAAGCTAAAAAAGCAGGCGTTATTGCCATAGTAGCTGTGGGGTCGAACCACCAATCGAACATAAAAACATTGGAAATATCGCAAAAACATCGCCGTTTTGTCTATCCTGCTTTGGGCTTACATCCCTGGGAGCTAGGTAATCTGGGAACTTTCGAGATAGATGATAATTTGCGATTTATTGAGCAAAATATTGCTTCAGCGGTTGCTGTTGGTGAAATAGGTCTGGACTATGACAAGAGAGTGGTGAAGGCAGCGTCCAAGGAATTGCAGAAAGAGGTTCTTGGTCGGCTTCTGAATATAGCTAAGGAATATGCTAAGCCAGCAATAATTCACAGTAGATATGCCTGGAAGGATGCACTACAACTAATTCAGGATGTCGGCATAGATAAAGCCGTTTTTCACTGGTTCACTGGCTTTTCCAGTGTTCTTAGGGGTATAATTGACGGTGGCTATTTTGTTTCTGCCACGCCAGCTACGGAGTATCATGAAGAGCACAGAAGGGCAGTCAAAGAAGCACCTTTGCAGAGATTACTTCTGGAGACAGATTGCCCTGTCACTTATGGAAGGGAAGCACGGTATGAGTCCCAGCCCGCTGATATTTTAAGAGGCCTGGAGGCCGTGTCTCAACTTAAAGGAATTGCTGAAGCTACAATTGCTGAACAGACAACGAGAAATGCCATTAACTTCTTTTCTTTAGATATAGTATTTTAAATAAGGAGGTCAGTTCTATGATACAAGCAATAGCAGGTGAGGATAACTTTCAAAATGTTGTTTTGCAATCGAAGTCGCCAGTTGTGGTAGATTTCTGGGCACAGTGGTGTGCTCCTTGCCTGGCTGCCGCTCCTGTTCTGGAGGAATTAGAGAAAGAATATGATGGTAAAATAGACTTCGCTAAAGTAGATGTGGATTCGAATAGTCCTTTAGCTGTCAAGTATGGAATAACTGCCATTCCCACTATGCTCATATTTAAAGACGGTCAGCCTGTTAAGCAAATTCTTGGTTACAAGCCTAAGAAGGAACTTCAAAAGGTATTAGATGAAGTTCTTGGGGAGTAAGTTATACGCTAACTCGTAGTAAAGAAGTCGCGGATGGAATCAAATTCCTTGGGCAGAAGTGTTAATATAACAAGGGGAATCCCCCTACCAGGAATCTGGCTATTAGTGATTGATTGATAGTTGCCTCCATGCCTGGGTAATACTTAACGGCGATAGCTAGGATGGCAGCACATAGCAGGCCCCCTATAACGACGCCAAGGATAGAGCCCACAAGCCTATCCAGCCAGCCAAGTGCGGCGAAGTTAACCAGCTTGGCTAAGAGCCAGCCAATCACACCAGCTACAACCAAAGTAGCTACTGCGATGATAGCGTAGGCAGCTATGTTGGCCCAGATAGCACCGGACGGAAAAAGTAATGCCGCAAGCTCGTCGTAATAACGCCCGGCTAAAAATATGCCACCTATTAACCCGGCAATGCCAAATACTGTCCGGATCATTCCTTGCCGCAAGCCTGCAATACCCAGAAAAACTACAACAACTATTATGACTATGTCCAACCAATTCATTGCTCACCTCCCCAACCTTTTATTTTTCGTAAGATAACTAAATGTCCGCTCCTTATCCTTTTCGACCTCATGATGCTTAAGTCTAGGAATGATTTTACTCTTTATTTCATCAATTTGTTTCTGTGAAATCAGCTGTTCACCCCAGATGAACAATTGACCACAGTGCCGAAGGCACGAAGCGAAGTATGCTCTGTTAGACGAAGAAAAGTAATATTGTTTGATATCTGGCGTGGTTGTTTATTGTTGCGCTGGCTCATAGATTTTCGCTCCGGCTATCCTGCTGTCTGTCCATTCGATCCTCTTAGTGATGATTTTCAGCAGGCAAAAATCATCTGAGTCTGGACCATTGGGGAAATATTCGTATAAATCGAAGTTGGCCAGCTTCCACACTCTTTTTTTCTCTTCTATATCCGGGATTATCCGGGCTTCACCGATGACAGTGGCGGCCTTATCGCCGTTAGGTTGTTCCACAAAGGCAAGACAAATCTTGGGATTCTGTCGTATTTGTTTTACCTTTCTGGAAGTGCCACGGGTTGTTACCCAGATAGACATATCGTCTTCGACCATTGGTGACACTGGGCGGACTCTTGGTTGGTCACCATCACAAGTGGCGAGATAGGCATGGAGAGAATTCTCTTTCATTATGGACACCATTTTCTGCTCATCAGATAGATTCATGTTGTTGCCTCCTTTCTTTTGGCGCTTCGTCTAACGTTTCCGGCATAGAGCAAGTCCTGAGCGGTGGCGAGCGATCCAGGTGGGTGCCACAAGGCGCGGATTCTTTCTGCCATGTCATACAAAGGTGGCGCCTCTTATTATAATCCATAAACTGACCTCGGCGCCAAATATTGTGGGAACCTATCTAACAATGCCAGGCGAACAAGATAGCACATATGGCAGGCATCAACATATTCATCCTTGTGCTGGACGTCATATTCTTTAACCAAATGAGCAGGCCCTCCGTTGGCCAAAGGTCCACAGATTGGGTGCGAATCAGCATTATACTGCTTGACTATCTTTGATAGTGGAGCATCCCACATATTACCCATACTCAACCCCTGACAAAGGTGGATGTTGCCATATGCGTCGAGATGTACCCTCTTGGGATTTCTAAGGTCCTCGTAAGGACACTCTGTGAATTCTTCCCATGGTCTCCGAGGAAGGCCTTCTATCAACTTCTCGACTGCTCTCCCTCTAAACATAACGCCACCGCCAATAACCGGTTTTCCTTTGGCCTGCTCCCTATCAATACCCCCTTCAACCGTAGGCTTATCAATACAAATCGATTCACAGGGCATACCTAACCTTTTCGCGGCATTTAAGGCATGTTTCGCAGGACTTGCTTCCTTGTCTTCATAATGAAATGCATCATTGCTTATGCTTATATCGGATACTCCTAAATCGTGAAGTGGCTTTAGCCACAGTTCTGCGTCTTCTTCTGATGTTGCCCAGTATGCGTTAGTTACTATTCCGGTTCTGAATCCCATATCATGAGCAACCCTGATGCCTTCATACATTACAGGGTAAAATAAAAATGGTTCACCACCTTCAAAATATATCCATTCAATTGTTTCAATTTTGGCTAATTCCTCGAAGACTTCCTTCATCTGGTTCAGTGTGAATGTCCCCTTTGCCTTTGGGCTGCTGTACACAAAACAATGGTCGCATTCTGAATCGCATTTATAGCTCAAGAGAAAATGTATTCCTGTTAGCATTTTCACTACTCCGACAGACTCAACTGCACATTGGCAATTCCCTATGACTCAAGTATATACGAATTTCCTTTTGCGTCCTACCAAGGTGAATTGGCCCTGCGGAAGGTTTCACCCCGAGCCATTCGGTAGAGCAGATTCATCTTAGCTTCACACCTATGTTATGCTTCGCCACATTCAAGCCTGTAGTCGCAGTAAGAGCACATCCATGAGGGGCATTTGGGAAGCTGCAGTGGTGATGTCGCCTTTTCCAAAAGCTCAAGCCGGCGTAATGCTTCAGCTTTAACAGCATTCAAATTCCTGAAGTTTACATCATAGACCATCAGTTTGGCATCCTCTTTGGGAACTTTAACATAGTAGAGCAGCAGCCTGCCTTTTGTGTTCTCTGTTAAGGCACAGTCAAATCCCAGGCGGAGGAAGTAATGGGGGAATGCTCTGGGCAAACGTTCTCTTTCCACCAGTGAAGAAAATTTTGGGTCGCGCAGGATGGTGGGCAAGTTCTGCCAGATTTGGACCAGGTCGGCTAGTGGCGCATGCTTCACGGGAATCCTCTGCGCTTCGCCCGGGGCACCGTAGCGTAATGAATCGCGGAGTGCATCGAGAAAGCCACGCTCATCCATGGAACGAAGATACTCTCCCTTCTCTTCCCGGACTCCTTCACTCAACTTAAGGCGCTCAAAATATGCTTTGCGGGGGAAAACAATATCGTTGATGCCAAACAGTTGGGATGGTTGAGACCCAGCCATTTTGCTGAGGAGTTGCTCGCAAGTTGTGCTATCGGCATAAATTTCCCCGGCTAATTCAGCTATCTCATACGATGCTGGCACCGATGTGGTTGCGCAGTCGCATACCTGCGAGTAATCGCAGTGCTTGTTGAGCCAGGGGCAAACGGGGAGATTGCTGGGGTCGTTGGAAATGAGCGCTTGCACCAGGAGGTCTCGTCTCCGCCGCATTTCACTTCGAATTGCTTCCAGGTCCGGGAAAGTAACGTGATAGGCAAGCAAAGGGGAAGTTGAGGGCGATTCCTCTCCCTGGCGCTGATAAATGATAATTTCTCCCTCGTGGGCATTGACCATAGCACAGTACATGCCCAATTGCTCGATATAATTTGGCCTGTATTTCAATAAATCCTTCGTGTCTACAGGCGTGGAGGTGGTCTTAACCTCTACCGGAATCTTTTCGTAAATATCAATCTTGCCGACAATGCCCTCGGCTTCTACAAATTGCTCCAGGTATTCTTCGCTGGATACGGCTGAGCCGAAGGTCTTGTGAAAGCCGGTGCCAGCCCACATAAGCTGCTGTTTCTCCAGAGGCGGAACGATTTCAGGATACTTTCTCCTGAAGTAAGCCTGTTTGAGGTTAAGTAAGTCGGTCACGGAGATGCGATATGGAGGTCGGCGCGTCTTTAAGCTTTGCATTAAAGCATCCTTGACCGAGCGGTTTGCCTCGATGTGGGAAACGTAAGATGCGATGTCAAAGTCACTCATTGCGCTACCTTATTATAGTATTTTGTTGCAGAAATAACTTCATTCTGGCATTGCGAGCCAAATTCCCTCTCCCTTGACGGGCTTTGTATCAGAAGTCCAGTTTTTGCCCGGCTTTTGAAACAAAGCCCTCTTCTGTTCCAAAATTCTAAAAGAAGGAGATTTTGAATGGAGAATATATATGATAGAATACCATTACCATATATAGGGAGAAGCGGCGAAATGAGCGTCAATATCTCAAGATTCGTTGATACTGCTTTAAAGGAAAAAACCACTCTTTATAGCCCAGTCATAGAGGCTATAGTAAATTCGATAGAGGCCATAAGGGAAGCTAAGAGACTGGATGGTAAGATTATCATAAAACCTATAAGAAGCACCCAGATACCGATGGATAGTGAAGCATTACCTGATATAACGGGGTTTGTTGTGGAAGACAACGGTATTGGCTTTAACACGGAAAATAGAAATGCCTTTGATACATTATTCACAGATTACAAAGTAAGTATGGGCGGACTGGGAGTAGGAAGGTTCATATTTTTAAAATACTTCAAGAATGCTAGATTTAGCAGCATATATAGGGATAATGGCAAATATCGCAAGAGGGAATTTACCTTAGGTTCAAAGACAGACATTATTGAGAATGAGACTGACAACCCGATAGAGGCTTCTGACACATCAACGATTGTGACTTTAGATGGGCTTAGACAACAAGGTTACGACAAGAAATTAGATACAATAGCCAAGAAATTGCTTGAGAGGATTCTGATATTCTTCGTGGATGATAGATTTGAATGCCCCGCTATAATATTAAGAGAAAACGACAGCGAGATTATTCTCAACAGTCTAATAGGTAATGGTCAAGATATTCAACCTGTTCACAGTGAACAGTTTTCATTGAGCGGACTTAAAACTTCAGAAGGGGAAACAACACCCAGAGAATTTCTAGCTAAAATATATAAGATAATTTACCCTGGAAGTTTAACGAGTAAGCTCTGTCTGACGGCTCATGGTAGAGTAGTAACAGATAACTCAATATCTAAATACATCCCTGAATTTAAAGATGAATTTTTCGACAAGGATGGTGAAGCAACTAGAAATTATAGAATCGTGGCTTACATTTTGGGGAAGTACCTTGATGATAATGTTAGCTTTGAAAGAGGAAGATTTAACTTCCCCGTCGAGGGAAGTGATGCTTTTTATCCATTATCGCAGCAAGCTATTGAAAAAGAGTCCGCTAATATTATTGAAAAGATATTTAAAGACCAAGTTCTACCGAGAAGGCAGAAAAGGATTGATACTTTCAGAAAGTATGTTGATGAGTCAGCACCGTGGTATAAGACCTATCTTAAAGAATTAGATTTGTCGGCCATACCAGGTGATTTGGACGAACAGATGATGGAAACTGAATTGCAAAAAATTAGATTCAAAAAGGAACAACTAGCGAAGTCTGAATTAACAAGAATAATACATAATCCCAAAATAGATTTATTTGCCAAGGCTCATGAATCAATCAAGTCAGTTCAAGAAGCAGGAATTAACGATTTAGCCCACTATGTTGCTTTAAGAAAAATAGTCTTGGAATTACTAAAAAAGTTGTTAGAGATAAAAGGTAGTGGAGAATATAATAAAGAGAGAGAAATCCATAATCTTATTTTCCCCGTAAAATCTGATTCTGAAACTACAAATTATTCGGAACACAATCTTTGGATTCTAGACGAAAAGCTAAATTTCACCGAGTTGGTTACATCCGATAAGGCCATTGATAAAACTATTAAAGACCGACCGGATTTAATAATTTATGATAGGAAAATGGTTTATAGGTCTGGAAACGATAAGGGTAACCCTGTAACTATTTTTGAATTAAAACAACCTGGTCGCTATGATTTTATAAATTTATCTGCTAAAGAAGACCCGATTGAACAAATAAAAAGGTACGTGATTGAAATAAAGCATAAAAAACATTTGACCCCCGAAGGACGAGAAATACAGGTTGATGACAACACACCTTTTTACGGGTATTTAATTTGTGATTTCAATGAGGATGTTCGAAATTGGTTGCTCGAAACAAAGGATTTAATTCCCATGTCTGATGGAATGGGATATTTTGGTTGGTTTACAAATATTAGGCTTTATTTGGAAGTCATTACATGGGATAAGTTACTAAAGGATTCTGAATTAAGAAATAAAATATTCTTTAAAAAGCTATGTTTAGTTTAATGAAAGTTTGTTAAGTCTCATTAGAACTTCCTATAACATTTCCGCATATAAAGGCACTTTCCCTTAGTCCCCAATTCACCATATGGCAATAGTGAAATTACCTTTAAAGGCTAGTGTCTTCAAAAGAATGATAGGGCAAGAGACTAATGGAGTTAAGCAAGGCCAATAAGAAGTTCTGGGATAATCGGCGGTTTCCCCTCAACATTCCAGTTCGTATATACTGAATTGCATGAAATCGCTCATCAGTTTCTGGAGGAACAAATATGAGATATTGGTGCATATCAACATCAGCTAAAAATTGGGAGATATGCAAGGCGAATAATACTTGGGGAATGGATGCTCGATATTTTGTTACTTTAGAGAAGTTCTTGAAAGCTGAAGATAAAGCGATAGTCTATACTCACGGTGGAAAATTTGTGGCTGATGTTGAGTTCGTCGGTAAATATTTCTATAGTGAAGAGGACCTAGGCTGGACTAAAGGCGAAAGCAGGTTTCTATTCCCTTATAGGATTAGATTTAAGATAATTCATGAAAGCAGTAATCCTCTACAGATTTCATTTTCAACCGAAGAAAGAGGAAACAAAGCTCAATGGGGTAGGCCTAACTTGATAGATGAGATAACTTTCATAGCAGACAAGGGCAAAACATGGAATCAATACCTTCAAGTTTCCATAATACGAATCACAAAAGAAGATTTTGATGCAGTGTGCAAAGCTATCATGGAGAACTGACTTGTGACACGCTCACTTGTGCTGGCTAGCCTATAATTGTTACGACACGTGAGATAAATGAAAGCAGTAGAAGTTAGAGAACTGGTCAAGGACTATGGGAACTTCAGGGCAATAAACGGAATCTCTTTCGAAGTAAACGAAGGGGAGATATTTGGCCTGATAGGTCCTAATGGTGCGGGAAAGACAACCGCACTGAGAGTCATTGCCACACTGCTTCAAATAACCTCTGGCTCGGTAACAGTCTTTGACTATGAACTTCCTAAAGAGGCGGGAGAGGTGAGAAAGATAATAAGCTATTTGCCCGAAGAGGCTGGCGCCTATAAAAATCTCACGGGCAAAGAGTACCTGAATTTTATCGCCAAATTCTTCGTCGAGGGGGAGAAATTCCAGAATATGGTCCGGAGAGGACTGGAAATAGCCAATTTAGGAGAAAGAATAAACGACAAAGTTGACACATACAGCAAGGGAATGACACGCCGTTTGCTCGTGGGCAGGGCTTTAATGGTGAACCCGAGACTGGCAATATTAGATGAGCCGACCTCTGGCCTGGATGTGATAAATGCTCAAGAAGTGAGGAGGATAATAAATAGCGCAGTCGAGGCAGGAGTGGCGGTCTTATTGTCTTCGCATAATATGCTTGAGGTGGAGCTCTTATGTCACCGCATCGCTTTGATAAACGATGGGAAAATAGTTGCCAGCGGGACTGCCGCGGAACTCAAAAAGGAATATGACGCTAGAAATATAGAAGAGGCTTTTGTTAAGGCGATTAAATGATTGGCAACATAATAAAGAAAGAATTCAAGGAATTGTTTGTCCTCTCAACCCTGATCCCAATAGTGGTTATTGCCGTAGTGTTTGGACTTGTGGGACAAATGATTGGCAACGTCGGGGAAACTATAAAGGAGAAGCCAGTCATAGGAATCGTGGATATGGACGATGGCAATTTTTCTGATATAGCCATGTCCGTTCTTACCGAGAGGGCGAAGGTTGTCTATAATGACAGTGATGCTGAAGAAGGCTTGGAAGAAGTAAGGAAAGAGGATGGAGTTGCCCTTCTGGTAATACCGGAAAACTTCAGCCAGAACATTTATGACAATCATCCCGGGGAAATAGAAATTTACTGGATAATGAAAGGGGCGGGGATGATGGATTCCATATCCTCAGGCGTGGGTGAAGGGCTTATCCAGGCAGTTAACCAGGAGATATCGAAGACACTGATACAACAAGACAGCTCATCGGACCCGGCCCTCGTCTTGAACCCGACGACAAGAATTGATACCACATTTTTTAAGGGAAAGGAGATTGAGGGGCTATCGCCAAGTACGCTGGGTAATATGCTTGTGTCGCAATCGATAGTTATTCCAATTGTCGTAATGATGCTCATAATTATGGCCGGAGCTTCCGTAATATCTTCGATGGGATTGGAGAAAGAAAACAAAACCCTGGAGACATTATTAACCCTGCCGGTAAGAAGAAGTCATATAGTAATTGGCAAAATGGTTGGCAGCGCTCTGGTAGGGATGATAATGGCAGCTATCTACATGGTTGGATTTTCACGCTACATGACTTCGTTCCAGGTTTCAGATATAAATCTGGCGGATTTTGGGTTGGCCCTGGGCATGCCAGATTATTTATTGATAGGGATTTCGTTATTCGTAGCTCTTTTGGCCGGGCTTTCACTATGTATAGTCCTGGGAACATTTGCCAAGAATTATAGAAGTGCCCAGGCACTAATCTTCCCGATAACCGCCCTGGCTCTGATCTCCACGTTCATAACCATGTTTAAAGATTTCGATACCATTCCCGCCGTCTTGAAAGTTCTGGTGTTTGCCATACCTTTTTCCCACCCAATGATGGCCATACGGGCTCTTATGCTGGATAATTATTCACTGGTAATCGGCGGCATTGCTTACACAGCAGTTTTCACGGTGATAATGGTCGGGATAGCGGTTCGCATTTTCAATTCGGACAGATTGCTGACCGGAAGCGTTCGGAGAAGGGCAGGCTTGGGGAAACTGCTGTTGGGATTTCGGCGGTAATAAATTAGCCAGCACAAAAACAACTTTCCTGGGCACTAAGTTGCGTCGAAGTCCGATGGTGTTTGGGTAAATTTCTGATTACGAAGACGCTCCAGAAAGAACTTCTTTAAGAAGACTGACTGAAGAAAGAGACTCGTAGTTGGCATTCGAATTTCAGCGATGGTAGAATTCATAAGGTGGAGGAGCCAAAATGAGGAACATTAAAGAGCAATATCTTGTAGATGACAATGGCAATCGCATTGGAGTGGTGCTTAATATGAAAGATTATCATCGCTTACTTCAAGAACTTGAGGAGCTAGAGTCCATCCGTGCCTATGATGCAGCTAAAGCTTCTGGGGATGAGGTTGTTCCCTTTGAGCAGGCGGTCGCCGAAATTGAGCGGCGATGAGCTATACTGTATTTATTTTACGGCGTGCGCAGAAGGAATTAACTCAACTGCCCAGGGAAGTTTACGTGCATATACGGGATGCCATACGCGATCTTGAACAGGAACCCAGACCGCGTGCCTCTGCCAAATTAACTGGGCGAGAGGGATGGCGTATTCGAGTCGGTGATTACCGTGTCATTTATGAGATCGATGACCAGCAGCGTGTAGTAACTGTCCTTCACATTGGTCATCGCCGTGATGTTTATCGCTGATTGTGATTTTTTCTCCATACCCTCCCATTACGGGACATTTCTCAGCAGTGGATGGATAGCATGATAAATATAGACGGTGGAGCGAAGTCGGGGAGTGGAACAATAGTCCGCTATTCTGTGGCGTTGGCTAGCCTGCTGGGCAAGGAAATAAGGATAGAAAATATCAGGGCCGGGAGGGATAAGCCAGGCTTAAGGGCGCAGCATCTTAAAGTGGTGCAGGCTTGCCAGGAGATGTGCCACGGGTTGGTGGAAAATGCTGCGGTGGGCTCTAAGGAGATTACCTACACACCCGGAGGAAGGTTCAATGGAGGAGAGTATAGCTGGGACATAGGGACGGCGGGCTCAACCACCATGATGGCCCAGACGCTTTTGCCTTTAGCTT
>CAZZAC010000036.1:0-12798 GCA_964652095.1 uncultured Dehalococcoidales bacterium
TAGCATTCTGTCCTGAAATGAGTAGCCATCCGGAGGAGCCGGTAAATCCAGAGAGGTAGCGAATGTTCTCCGGCTGAGAAAGCAGGAGCCCATCTGATCCCTTTGCAGCGATCGACGTTCGCAGCTTCCGTAATCGCTTTATTTTCGAATTTCTCTTCTCGCCTTCGGCAATTCTATTCGTCATCTCGAGTTTCCTTTTAGTTATGAAGTTCTCTATCTTGTCCCGCTACCTGATTACAATGCCGGCAGCGCCAACCCCCAAGAAGATCCTCCATCATATTATAGATAAACAAAAACCCCACGTCCGCTGGGACGTGAGGCACACACATCTCAATCACAGACCTCCACTAAAGCAAGCCCTCCCACCATTGAACGAAAGTAGCAATTTGTCGCCCTTTGTGGCCAGGGTCTGGGGATGATTCCATTCCCATGTCTTATATCCCGTTCCAGAAAGGATTATAGCTCGCCTATACAATCATGTCAATCTAAAAACATTGAGGTGACAGTAGCATTGCGAAATAAGTCCTTCATATTAATTTCTTAACATTTCTGGTATAACATTAGGGGCCTTGAAGAATTACCAGGAGGTTAGGGATGGCAGGCAAAAAGGTTTTGGTAGTTGATGACGATGTAAAGACTGTGGAGTTGGTCAGGCTCTACTTAGACCGGGACGGCTACCAGGTTTTAACTGCTTATGATGGTGTTGAAGCTCTGCGTCTGGCTCGTGAAAGCTACCCCGACCTCATTGTTCTTGACCTTATGCTGCCGGACATAGATGGACTTGAGGTCTGTCGTACCTTGAGACATGAATCCGATGTACCAATTATTATGCTTACTGCCAGGACTACTGACCAGGACAAGCTAACAGGCCTGGACCTAGGTGCCGACGACTATGTGACCAAGCCTTTTAGCCCTAAGGAACTAGCGGCTCGAGTGCGGGCAGTGCTAAGACGTCTTCCCGGGGAGCGTGGCCCTGAGGAGATTAAGAGTGGTGAACTTAGTATGAATTTTACGGAACACGAGGCGTGGTTTGCCGGCAGACCACTGAATTTGACCAGTGTTGAATTTAGGTTACTGGGAGTTCTCGCCAAGGAGCCGGGCAGGGTCTTCAGCCGGGCAAGCCTTATTGAAGAGGCTTTAGGCTATGATTTTGAAGGTTTCGACCGCACCATTGATGTTCACATACTCAACCTACGCCGAAAGCTGGAGCCGGACCCCAGCCACCCCAGATATATAAAGACGGTATATGGAGTCGGCTATAAGTTTGTCGGAGGGGAACAGTGATACATCGGTTGTGGTTTCGTCTCTCGGTGACTTTCGCAGTGATAATATTGGTGACCGTCGGCACCATATATTTCTTTGTCAGTCAGCGCATCGCTGTCGAAATAGAATATTATAAGACAATAAGTGCGCAATATCGCTCTGATCAAATACAATCCAGGCTATATATCTACTATTGGAAGGAACGAAGCTGGGAGGACGTCCAGTCCGTAGTTGAAGATACAGCGCATGTCTCCGGGACACATATTATATTGGTCGCTGTCAACGGGACAGTCATAGGTGATTCAAAGGGAAAACTTTTAGGGACGAACTATACTGACTCATCAGACAGTCCTCTCGAGATGTTCCTGGGAGCACAGTTTCTGGGAAAAGTTTACATCAGCTCTGACCCAGAGGCAGAACTATATGTTGCTCCATTTCTAAGACTCTCCACGTCAATCAATCGCTCTCTTCTCCTGGGAGGCTCGCTGGCAATCGCCATCGCTTTGATATTGACTTTTGTCCTGTCGCGGAGAATATCGTCACCTATCGGTGTCCTTGCCAAGGCTGCCAGACGATTGGGACGGGGAGACTTGTCTCAGAGGGTTCAATTAAAGGGCGAAGGTGAAGTTGCGGCACTGGCTCAAGCCTTTAACTCTATGGCCGCCGACTTAGCGCATGCCGAGCAATTACGACGAAATCTGGTTGCTGATGTTGCTCACGAACTGAGAACTCCTATTTCTAATATTCAAGGCTATCTGGAGGCAATTCGCGATCGGGTGATGAAGCCAAATGCCGCTACCATCCGCTCCCTCAATGAAGAGGCAGCTCTGCTTTCACGGTTGGTTGATGAACTCCAGGAGCTAAGTCTCGCTGAAGCCGGCGAACTGAAGCTGGTTTATCAGGCGGAAGACATCACCAGGTTAATTAAGCAGGCAGTAACTCCCTGGCAGCCCAAGGTAGCAGCAAAGGAGATATCGCTGTCCCTTGACCTGCCTGATAATCTGCCACTGGTTAACATTGACTGGCAACGGGTCAACGAGGTGTTGCACAACCTTCTGGAAAATGCGGTGGCTTATACTCGTAAGGGAGGCACTATTAATGTGGCTGCTATAACACAAGGTGACTGGGTAGAGGTTAGCGTATCGGATACTGGCGAAGGCATTCCTGCTGAGGATTTACCTCACATTTTGGAGCGTTTCTATAGGGTGGATAAATCTCGTGCCAGAGCCACCGGAGGCAGTGGTCTGGGGCTTACTATTGCCAAGCGGCTGGTGGAAGCCCATGGCGGAAAAATCACAGTCCAGAGCGAGCTGGGAAAGGGAAGCCGTTTTTCATTCACTCTCCCTATCGCGGAATAGCATTTACCATGCCACATGCGTGATGTTTAGCTATTGAATATAGAACCAATCCTTTCTTTTTGTTTGGCGTTGGAGTATTATACAAGCCACCTGCTTGGAAAGGATTCTACATATGAATAAGAAACTATTGATTGGTTTATTGGCTTTGGGTGTGGCAATGATAGTGGCAGGCTTGGTGATAGTATTTGTGGGCTTGCCTTAGCCTAATCGTTCTCGCAACTTATTAATCTTTTAAGCCTTCAAGGTTCCTGGTCAAACACCAAACAGGTTACCACTGCACGAACATCGGCATGTTTACCTTTTCATGCGTACGTTTCAGCCTAGTAGACACGAGCTGATGAAAGGATATAATTAGCAATCTTCTGAATAGTTGCCCAATCTTGGTTTGTTGGCTCAAATCGCCTATCCACTTGCAATGTCCACCCTTGAAATTCTTTGGCATAACTGTGAACTGCCAGGTTGCCAATCCTTTTCGCTAGGTCTTTTACTGTTTCATCGTTGGAAAGAACTTCGGCTAGTCCAGTATAATGGTCGTTTCCTTTCCAAGTCACATCGACTACTTTCCCGAACAATGGAAATGCCTTTTTTCTTATTGTCTTGATGTCAACCGCTTGGTGATTTGTGAGGGGTCTCTCATCCGGTATAACAAGAATGACCCACCATAGAGGAGGGCTGTTTTTACTCCCATCTTTTTTCAAGATATTTATCCATCTGACCAATCCTTCTGGTATGTCTATAATTCCCAAAGAACGTTGATACCATGAATTCTCTATTTTTTCTTCCGCTCGGCCACGTTCAGCCAAGTCCGATCTAATACCCAAGGAGTTAAGGTTCTGAGCTAATTTATCTCTTGATTTATCACGGAATATTTCTTTCATTTGTTAGAATCATATTATAGTGCATTGGAGATAGCAATTGAACCATTTTGTTTCTGTAGAACAAATATCGGCATGTTTGATTCTCTTGCACTATGACCATGCTACCCGTAAGGAGTCACTAAACATCCTGCCACTGAACCACGTAGAACCGAGAACACCTGTGCATTAGACGTGCTATGGAGTGCCGGGGCCATTTGGCTTAATATATGCTATTAACTATCTGATTTAGTTGTTATAATAGAAGCAACACAAACGAGCAAAGTTACCATGAAATAATCAGGAGGGGCTAAATATGGCAGTAAATTCTGAATCCAAAAATATAGATGTGAAATTGTGGCTCCTGATGCACCGAGTCCGCGACGCACTTGTTCTGTGCGAGGATTCAATACTTAGGGAATACGGGCTTAATATGGAAAAGTTCGCAGTGATTGCGGCTGTGAAATCCCGCGGTGGTTCTTTAAGGCCAACTGACCTAGCCTTTATTCTAGAACGTAGCCCAAACAGCGTCAGTATGCTGGTCGACCGCATGGTCAAAGCTGGTCTGGTCAGGAGGACAAGAGACAGGATAGACCGCAGAGCAGTATATGTGTCTTTGACCAACAAGGGGGAGAACGCCCTTAAACCCGCAACTCCGGCGGGCTGGGAATTTATCCAGAAAATCCTATCAACGCTATCATACAAGGACAAGTATGCCCTTGCCAGTCTGCTTGAGATACTAAAATGTGAGTTCCGTGGGTACCTAAATCCCGAAGTGGATATGGCGGAAATCATTAAAAACAGTGTCACAAACCAGCCTGATTTATATGAACGGATGGTCAAGAACATTTTTCCCTCCGGCTCTGAAGCCAAACGTCAGGGTGGCAAGAAGGGAAGAACCATATGATGAAGACAGTTAACCTTTCTTATGCTAGCTGGTGCAGAGCAGTTCCGCAGGGTCCACAATAATCCCAGTAGGACGAAACACGCTCCCCGTTTCAACCCACAGGTAAGACACCCTAGCCACCGCGACAGACCGCCTGGATTCTGATTAGTTCACCAAAGTTTGAATGAATCATGATTAACACAATGCAGGACCACACGAAAGTCAGAAATGTTAGGTAACAAAACAAGCAATTGTTACCCAACGAGTTGTTATTTTGTTACCATTGAACGAACATGGCATGTCTGATTCAGATGCACTATGACCACACAACCCGAAAGCAATCCGTCACCCTTCTACCACTGCCAGCCACCCTTACTACAACCAACCTCATCCACGAACTCACCCCAACTTTGCCTCAACTTTGGTAAGATTTCCACCAAAAAATCGCCTCTGTTTTTCCTTTAGCTTCACTCAGCTTCACCATTTAGGGCATACCCCTGGTATTCAAGAGATAGCACGGAAGAAGAATTCATCTCTATGGCGGAATGCGTGGCAGTCCGGTTAGTGATGGAAAGTGGCTGATTGTCTGCTATTCATACCCGTCCTCCCCTTCTGAGTGATTGAACCTGTCCAGGAGTAAGGTCGCGGATTTCTCCCGCCGGTAGTGCACCTAATTTGAGGCTACCTAATCTTATCCTTTTCAACTCCAGAATCTTATATCCCAGAGCGGCAAACATCCGGCGTATCTGACGTTTCTTGCCTTCGTGAATGGTCACGGAGTAACTGAATGGCGGATATTTCAAGGCCTTGACTTTGGCCGGGGACGTTTTGCCGTCATCCAGATAGATTCCCTTTTCCAGATTCATTTTGTCTTCCGGCTTCAGGGTAGCCTCTATTCGGACCAGGTATTCCTTTTCTTGTTCAAAACGAGGATGGGTCAATCTTAAAGTCAGGTCGCCATCATTGGTCAGAAGGATCAGGCCTGTGGAATCCTTATCCAGGCGACCAACCGGGTAAAGACGGATGTGATCATATTTCTCGGGGAGGAAATCAATTACCGTTTTCTGTCCTTTTTTGTCACTTGTGCTTGAAATAATCCCCTTAGGCTTATTGAGCATGAGATAAACAATGGGCTCCGCCGCAACTGAAATGTGTTTACCATTAATTGCGATGATGTCCTTATCGGGGTCAACTGGCTCATTGAAGCTCTGCACTATGTCCCCATTAACGGCTACGCCGCCCTTCTTGATAATGGCAGCTATCTGTCTCCGCGAACCGATACCGGAACTGGTGAGCAACTTGATTATTGGTTGTGATGCCATTCGTATATAGTCAGGAAACGTGAGACAATGGAGTCATCGGACACAGTAAAAGAGAACCTTGGTGGCAAATCATGTGCTGAAGTCCAGTTTTAGCTATAAAGACGCCCTATTTTTAAATTAATCGAAGCTAGCATTTCTCACCACTGCACGAACATAGGCATGACTACGTGAACATAATTGTCCACGCCTATAGGGCGGATAGTTCCCGGGCTCGAGGGGGTGGTGAGTTCTAGAGCGACCTGGGCTTGGGAGAGGACAGATAGAACATCGGAAAGATATTTTACATTAAAGGCGATTTTCGCCTCTTCTCCGTCAGTGAGAGCGTCGATTTCACCAACATTGTCTCCAACCTCCTCAGCCTGAGCAGAAACAGTTACCTTCCCTGGAGCAAGTTCACTACCCGGGGTAATGACCAGGCGAACTATGCCACTGGCATCGCGAGCAAATATGGAGGACATTTTAGTAACCCGCAGAAATTCATTAATGTCCACTACAGCTCGCGTGGTATAGCTTTGAGGAATAACCTGGGAATAATTGGGGAAGGAACCTTGAATAAGCTGAGAAACCAGCTCAGCATTCTTGAGGCGGAAGAGAACCTGGCTCTTTTTTTCGTTTACGGTGATTTCTACGGGTTCTTCCTGCTCACTAAGAAGGCGATTCAGTTCATTGAGGGTTCTGGCTGGGACGATAACCGTAGTCTTCACGCTGACTGGCGAGCCGAGGGTTGTCTTATGGACAGCTAGCCTGAAGCCATCGGCAGCCACCAGGTTGAGCTGCTCGCCATCGAACTCAGTGTTAATTCCGGTTAATACCGGGCGGGATTCTTCAGTGGCAGCAGCAAAGGCGACCTGTGTAATTCCTTCCCTGAGACTAGCTGCCTCAATGGTGGTAGTTATGCCATCGTTTATCTGAGGGATAGGTGGGAAATCCGCGGCATCAATGCCGTGAATATGGGCTTGAAAATGGCCGCTCTTAAGCTCCAGGATGCGACTGTTAGCGGGAAGATTGATTTCAATTAAGTCGTTGGGCAAGGAATTAACAAAGTCGATGAGCAAGCGAGCAGGCACAGTTATGTCTCCTTCCTTTTTCACTTCAGCACCAATCCAGCACGTGGTAGCCATTTCCAGATTGGTAGCTGCCAGTTTGAGACGCGATTTCTCAGCGGATAAAAGGATATTTTGGGTGATAGGTAAAGTGGACCTAGTGGCTACAGCTCTCCCTACGATGCTTAGTCCCCTATTTAGGTTTTCTTGATGGCAAGATAATTTCATGGAGTACCTCCCCCTCTGTGTATAACGACAGTATACTATCAAGAACTGCAATAATCAATAGTCTGACAACTGTACTTAAGCTTGCCACTAAGATTAGCCAGCAGACAGCTTTCCCTTGCCTATTATTGCGGCCATAATCGGTATTATTAGAGCAATTAGGGCGGCTATAAAAAAGGTAACATTCAGGCTGGTGAGGCTGAAGACCAGGCCCATTAAGAGAGGCCCGATGGTCATACCCAAGGGGGTCATGGTACCCTGTATGGCCATGAAGCCTGCTCGGTGCTCAAAAGGAGCTACCCCCGCTGCTATGAAACGCTGGCTGGCCAAGTTTATCCCATGGGCTACGCCGAAAAGGATTGTAGGCAATAAACATAACCATAAAGTAGACAATACAGGGATAATTGCCATGGCAAAGGCATAGACAACAAAGGCACCTATGATTATGAGTGCTACAGGGAACCTCTTGCTAAGCCTTCCAAGTTGGGAAGAGGAGACAGCGGTGATGAGACCCATGATGGAAACAAAAACTCCGATGATAAAGGGGGAGGCATGGAAACGACCTCCCAATAGGAGGCTAAAGTAGTCAAGATAAGCACCGTAGAGAAGGATGTAGGTTATCACTGTCGCGGAAAAGAGCCAGAACACCTTCAAGCTTTTCAGGTAACTAACGGCACCTCCCAAGTAATCTTTCAGATTCTGCTTGTTCTCTGGCTCCGGACAGCGCAGAGAAACAAGTGCTATGACTCCTACAGGGATGGCCGCTAGGAAGGATAGAAACACATAATTCCAGGCAAAATTAGCTAATGCTCCGCCTAAGAGAGGGTAAATAATATAGCCCACATACATTACTGTAGTGACAAACCCTATAGCCTCGGCTCGCTTTTGTCCAGAAAAAAGGTCACCGATGATAGCAAAAGGGATACTCATTAATGGTGCACCTCCGACCCCCTGTAATCCTCGCAGAATGAGGAGTGTATTGAAGTCAGGGGCAAAAAAGCAGGCTCCTCCAAGTATGCCATAGAGGAAAAGGGATGGCACAAGCAGCTTTTTCCTGCCGAACCTGTCAGCCAGAATCCCAGCCAGCGGCGCAAAGAGAAAATTGGGGAGAGTATACACGCTGATAAGTAGCCCTATAGACTGCTCGCTTACCCCCAATGCCTCCACCATCGTTGGGAAAGCAGGAATGATTATGGCCACCATCATCATTCCTAGGAAGCTCACGCCGCAGATGATTTGGAAATTCCGGTCGCGATAGACTTTAGTTTCTGCCATGTGGTGGTTTCAAAGGGGCTTTGGTTTTCACATTTACCTTCTAATAAACCTTCCGGTACAAGACCATCAAGCTGTAATTACCGTCCATAAAGTGCAGTTAATTTCTTTAACCTGTCTTTGATTGTTCACGAGAACTTACTGTCTTTTTTTATTATCCGCCCTAGTATACAATAATAGCAAACTGTAACAAAACCTATTATTGCCATTGGGACAGGTCTCCAAGCTGGGAAGATGAGCATAATCCAAGCCTACCATTATTACCAAGCTCAGGATGAGGCTACGAAAATACCCACCAGGATAATCTATGAGTAAAATCAAGAGCAAGCCCTTACTTTTGAAAGAAATGCTAGCTTCGGCAAAGGGGCCTACTTATAACTGAGGCTCATAGCAGGAGGTTGAAATTGGGTGACAATGCTGACGATTTGATTCTTGGCGTTGACCTTGGAGGCACCAAAATACTGACGGCAGTGACCAACTCTCAGGGGAAAATGCTATCGCGCGACCACAGTATAACGCCTGCCCTAAAAAGCCATGAGGCGATTATCCAGTCTATTTTGGAGTCTGCGTATCGTGCTTTAGAGCTGGCAAATGTTGCCATTTCGGAGCTTACTGCCGTAGGGATTGGGGCACCCGGTCTCGCAAACCCCGAGACGGGCATCCTTCTTACTTCACCGAATCTGCCACAATGGCGAGACGTTCCCCTGAGAGACATAATGCAAGAAAGGCTGGGCAAGAAGACCTTTCTCATTAATGATGCCAATGCCGCTGCCCTGGGGGAATTTTATTTTGGCGCTGCCCGGGGTGCTCGTAACTTCATCTATATTACTCTCAGCACAGGCATCGGCGGAGGCATTGTCATTGATGGCAAGATTTACAGTGGAGCTATTGGTGCCGCTGGTGAGGTGGGGCATATGACCATTGATGACGAAGGTCCAATCTGCAACTGTGGAAACAGAGGTTGTTGGGAAACGCTGGCCTCGGGGACAGCCCTGGCCAGGGAGGCAAGGCATCGGATTAAAGAAGGAGTCAGGACTTCTATCCTGGAATATGCCGAGGGTGACGTGGAAAAGGTGACGGCGCAGGTCATTCAAAGCGCTGCCGAGCAGGGTGATAGCCTGGCTAAAGAACTTATTGCTCGGACCGGCTACTATGTAGGTGTAGGGCTGGCCAATTTAATAAACATATTCAACCCGGAGTTGATAGTCATTGGTGGTGGTTTATCAAACATCGGTGATATGTTGCTCAAGCCAGCCTTCAAGACGGCTGGAGAGAGAGCATATGAAGAGTCATTCCAGGCGGTGCGCTTTGCTTCTGCTGAGCTGGGTCGAAATTCCGGCCTGCTCGGTGCCGCTGCCTTTGCCCTCCAAGAGATGAGGAAGTCCCTTCGTGAGTAAAAAAAGACATGGCCATAGTTTTGCATAGGAGGTTGATGTAATGAACATATCTATCGGCAAGCTAAGAGGACTCCAGCAATTGGCTGATTCCAGGGGCATAATGACAATGTGTGCCATTGACCACAGGGGAGCGCTTAAGCGGGCCCTGAACGAGAAAAACCCTGATACGGTGAGTTACCAGGATATAGTTGATTTTAAGCTTGACCTCTGTCAAGCGGTAGCGCCTTTTGCCAGTGCCATATTGCTTGACCCGGAATACGGAGCTGGTCAGGCTATAGCTGCGGGTCTCTTGCCCGGGCCTAAGGGGCTTCTTGTCAGCATGGAAAAGACCGGCTATACCGGAGACAGTACGGCTAGAATTACTGAGCTTCTGCCCGGCTGGAGCGTAAAAAAGGTGAAGAAAATGGGAGCTTCAGCGGTCAAGCTTTTAATCTACTTCAGGCCTGACCTGAAGGATATTGCCTCAAAACAGCTGGATTTGGTGGCAAGGCTAGCTGCCCAATGCCTTGAAGAAGATATAGCCTTTCTGGTTGAGCCGGTAAGCTATCCTATCGAAAAAGCCGGGACATCCTCGAAGAAGTTTGCTGAGATAAAGCCTGGCCTAGTTATCGAAACTGCTCGGCAGATTACTGCCTTGCCCATTGATGTGTTGAAGGCAGAATTCCCGGCAGATATTAAGTTTGAGCAAGATGAGGGGAAGCTGCTGGGATTGTGCCAGGAGTTAAACCGGGCATCCCGGCTACCCTGGGTGCTGCTCAGTGCCGGTGTTGACTTCGAGTCGTTCAGGAAGCAGGTGAAGATAGCGTGCAGGGCGGGGGCTTCCGGTTTCCTGGCAGGGCGTGCCCTGTGGCAGGAGGGTGCTCAAATTCGTTCTCGGGATGAGAGGATGAATTTTTTCCAGAATACGGCTGCTCCAAGGTTGAAGGAGCTAGCTGAGATAGCTGATAGCTATGGTAAACCCTGGTATTTCAGGCTGGGGGCTGAAAACGGAAAATTCGCCCCGGTGACTGAGGGCTGGTATCGGAGTTATTGATAGGTAATACTTTGGCAGAGCTAGGCGGTGATATGAAACGCTCCAACTTTTTTGAAAGGCGGACCAAAATAGTGTGCACTATCGGTCCGGCTACTGGCTCGGCTGCTGTGATTGAGCAGCTAATAAGAGCTGGCATGAATGTCGCCAGGCTTAATCTATCCCACGGTACCCACAGGGAGCACGCCCGCCATATCCAGACTGTAAGGAAGCTGTCCCAGCGTCTGGCAATCCCTGTTGCTATACTCTTGGATTTGCCCGGGCCAAAGTATCGCACGGGCAAGCTGAAAGATGGTCAAGCCAGACTGAAAAAGGGTGCGCAGGTTACCTTTACCACAAGGCAAGTAAAGGGAGACAATGTAGTGATACCAATTAATCTTCCTACCCTTCCTCAAGATATAAAAGTAGGGGATACCGTATTGCTTGATGACGGTGCCATGCAACTCAAGGTACTTGATGTGCAAGGTACAGAGGTTAGATGTAAGGTCATGGTTGGGGGGATACTCACCGAGGGACGGGGACTGGTAGTGCCTGGTATGCGTACCTCTGGCCCTTTCATTACCGATACTTTACGAGAATGCATTCTCTTTGCTGTCAGGCAGCAGCCTGATTACCTGGCTCTCTCCTTTGTCAGCAATGCTGAGGACGTAACCAATATAAGAACCATGTTGCATGAGAACGATGCAGCCATACCAATTATTGCCAAGATTGAAAGGGGCGTGGCAGTTAACAAATTTGACAGTATACTGGTAGATAGCGATGGTATCATGGTGGCGCGAGGAGACCTCGGTGTGGACATCCCTCTGGAAAAAGTGCCGCTGGTACAGAAGGAGATTATCAGGAAGTGTAACCAAGCAGGCAAGCCGGTGATTACCGCCACGCAAATGCTGGAGTCAATGGTGAATGCTCCCCGGCCAACGCGGGCCGAGGTCGCTGATGTAGCTAATGCCATATTTGATGGTACCGATGCCATCATGCTATCAGAGGAGACCGCCATCGGGAAGTATCCAGTGCAAGCAGTTAAAATGATGGTGAAGATTGCCCGGGAGGTAGAAGGCAAACTGCCCTACGAGCAAATACTGGCAGAACGAGGCAGATGGCTGGAGCAAAAGACGGATGAATTGATAAGCTATAGTGCCTGCCATACGGCGCAAAGTCTGGGAGCAGCCGCTCTTGTGGCCTTTACTCAGTCTGGCAGCACGGCAGGGCGCGTATCAAAATACCGTCCGAGAATGCCTATTCTGGCGATAACCACTGATGCCGTGGTCGCGAAGAGATTGGTGCTGCGCTGGGGTGTTTACCCTTTTCAGATAGCCAAAGCCTCGTCGGTGGACGAGTTATTCACAACAGCGGCTAAGCTTTCTAAAGAACTGGGACTGGCAAAGCCGGGTGATTTGGTAGTGATTACCGGTGGCATCCCTATTGGGGTGACTGGCTCCACGAATCTGCTCAAGGTGGAGAGAATTCTGTAGTTACGCTGAGAAGAGGCAAGCTTATGGTAGCTATAGTATTAAAGGAGTCGTTGTTGTAATAAGGCATTTTCTGTGGAGCCGATGTATTGCTTTCAAGAATTGGTAGGTAACGAAATGCTCACCTGCCAGAGGGCTTAGGAGTAAGTGACGTTCGGATTTATAAAAAACTTAATCGCTGCACAGACCATGTAGAATTCACCGTGCTGCCCTCTGGTCAGGTGCAGCAATAGTTAGACATAACTCATGCAACTTAAAATTTTTATATTATTGTGTTAATTGATAAAATTGTATTGCATTCCTAGCTATCTGTCAAAGCAAAAAATTCAAAGGGAAATCCTTGACCACACATCTGCTGGAAAATGGCTATGACATCAGGACAATCCAAGAGTTGCTCGGACACTGGAATCTCCAGACCACCATGATTTATACTTATGTGGCCACAAAAACATATTAGGAGTGAAAAGCCCCCTTGATAGATAATCGAGGGCCTCATTGGTGGATGAATTATTCGCTACAGAGGTTCAGCTTTCTAAAGAACTGGGGATGGCAAACTAATGTTGATTGAAAAGGAGCCTCCAGCCAGCTATGCCTATGATTACGCTGATGGGAAAGGGTTTACCACTTGGTAGTATTTACTATTGAGCGACTTTTGCGAAGGTTAAGGAGGCGACGATGA
>CAZZAC010000037.1:0-12730 GCA_964652095.1 uncultured Dehalococcoidales bacterium
AGAGATTGTGGTGGGCAAGGTGTTGGTCCTGGAATACGTAGCTGCATTTTTACCTTCCTTTCTTAAGAATTAGCGGTTTCCCACTTCTTTTTCGCCCTATCGACTATTCTCAAAAAACGTCGTTTGCCTACTTTGATAACGCTTCCATCCTTTAGAGTCACAAGATTGCTGCTAACTCTTTCTCCATCGACCTCGATAGCACCTTGAGTTAGCAGGCGGTTTGCCTCTGACCGGCTCTTAACCAAACCAGCTTCAAACAACAGTTTTGTAATGTCTGTGTAAACCTCAATTTCAGCCTTATCTCCGAAGGCAATGGTATCATATATACGTGTTTCTTTAGGTATCTCCCTCTTCTGGAGTACCTGGGTAAAATGTTCTTGTGCCTCATCCGCTGCCTGTTTACCGTGGAACTGCCTGACAATTTCATGAGCCAACCGTTTTTTAAGGTTCATGGGGTTAACCGAGCGAGTTTTCAGTTGCTCCTTGAACCCAGCGATTTCTTCGTCAGGAACGTCGGTCACCAGCTCAAAATAATCCAGGATAAGGGGGTCGTCGATGGACATCACCTTGCCATACATCCCTTTAAGCTCGCCTGTAACGGGGTCTATATAATAAGGGGGCTCAGCAATGCCTATGTGGTTATTTAGGCTCTTGCTCATCTTCTGATGACCATCGGTACCAATCAGGAGGGGAACAAGGAAAACTTGCTGGGGAGGCTGCCCCGTGCTTTGCTGGAGATCTCTGCCCACAAGGCAATTGAATTTCTGGTCAATGCCACCGAATTCAACATCGGCCTGGATAGCTACTGAATCATAGCCCTGAAGCAAAGGATAAAGCATCTCAGTTAGAGATATAGGGTTGCCAGAACCATACCTCTTGTTAAAATCCTCTCTAGCTAGAAGTTGGGCTATGGTAAATTTGCTGGTAAGTTTAATTACTTCATCCAAAGTGAATTGGGAAAACCATTCGCTTTGCCATCTTAGCTCTGTTTTATCCTTATCTACCACCTTGAAGAATTGTTCCATGTAAGTTTGAGCATTGCTCTCTATTTCATTGGGGGAAAGCATAGGGCGAGTAGCTGACTGACCGCTGGGGTCGCCAATTCGGGCTGTCCAGTCGCCGACTATAAGAATGACTTTATGTCCTAGCTCTTGGAATTGACGCAGCTTTCTCAGGCCCACCACATGTCCCAGGTGGATGTCAGGAGCGCTGGGGTCGAAGCCTTGCTTCAGGGTCAGAATTCTCCCCGAGTTCAGCAGCCTTAGTAGTTCCGCCTCTGTTATAATTTCAGCCACTCCTCGTTTTAATATGGTGGCAAACCTTGTATCAGTCATTTTAAATCTTTAGCTAAAATTGCTTCTACCTCTCGAACATCTTTTTCGATTTGTACCTTTAGCTCTTCAGAAGAGGGAAAGCGTTGCTCATCCCTTAATTTTTGCACAAATTCTAACCTCATGTCTTTGCCATACAAATCACCTTTATAGTTTAACAGGTGAGTTTCCACTATTTTTTCCCCTTCCCCAAAGGTGGGGCGGATGCCAATATTAGTTGCTGAAGGGAATCGCTTGCCATCTACCTGAGCGATAGTAGCGTAGATGCCATTGCCTGGTAACGCTTGTTGTGGCCTTATATCCAAGTTAGCGGTGGGAAATCCCAGAACTCGGCCACGTTTGTCGGAAGTGATGACTTTGCCTCCCAGGTAGAAATAGCGCCCCATTAGCCTTTCTACCTTTCTCATATCGCCTTGAACTAATGCCTGGCGGATGAGAGTGCTGCTCACTACTTCGCCATTGATTGTAAAGGGAGGGATAACTTCCACGCTGAATTCCATTTCACGTCCCATGGAGCGGAGCAGGTTGATATTGCCTTCCCGGCCTCGCCCTAAAGCGAAGTCGGGCCCCACCGTGATACCGCGCATCCTGAGATGTTTCTTAACCAAGGATATAAACTCTTGGGCACTTAGCTGGGCTACCTTGGGAGTGAAAGTGAGCACTGCGACTATGTTTATGCCTAATTCTCGAAAAGCCCTGACCCTATCCTCCAGGCTGCTAAGCCAGGGTAGCTGATTATGCTGATGTAATACCGATTGGGGATGAGGGCTAAAGGTAACTACTCCGCTAAGCAAGTTTTTCTCCGCTGCTCGCTGTTGCAATTTTTTCAGCAGGTAGCGATGTCCGGCGTGGACACCATCAAACACACCTATGGTAAGGAGTGTTTCCCCTTGAGGAGTTATACTGGCTAGTTCTTGCTCGATTTCCATGGTCTCAGGGCTTGGTCTTCGCGCTTGGAGTAGCGAGCTTTCTATTCCTAGCTTCGGCTATAGGCAGTAATTGGGCCATTAAGAGGCGAAAGTTATCAAAGGTGAGCGATTGAGGACCATCGGCAAGCGCTAGGTCAGGATTAGGATGGACTTCTATGAGAAGTCCGTCTGCCCCGGCAGCTACTGCTGCTAATGCCAGCGGGATTACCAGATACCATTTACCTGTGGCGTGACTGGGGTCGGCGATAATGGGTAAATGGCTGACTTTTTCGATAATTGGTATAGCACTTAGGTCCATGGTATTACGGGTATAGGTTTCAAAGGTTCTGATACCCCGTTCGCAAAGAATAACCTGCTCATTCCCTTGGGCCAGGACATACTCAGCGGCCAATAACCATTCTTGTATGTTGGACGACAAACCACGTTTGAGCAACACCGGTTTCTTTGTCTTCCCCACTTCATCGAGCAAAACAAAGTTCTGCATGTTTCTAGCTCCAATCTGGAGTATATCAGCGTATTTGGCTACTAAGTCGACATGGTCTGGCGACATAACCTCGGTGATTATGGGCATTTGAGTTTCCTTGCCTGCCTGTGCCAGTATTTTGAGCCCGCTTTCGCCCAGTCCACGAAATTGATAAGGCGAGGTGCGTGGTTTAAAGGCACCACCGCGCAATATAGTGGCCCCGGCTGCTTTGACCGCGTGAGCAGTGGCCAAAAGTTGTTCCTCGCTTTCTACAGCGCAGGGTCCAGCCATGACGACTATTTCATTGCCACCGATAGCCACGCCATTTATTTTGACTATGGTGTCTCGGGGATGGAACTCCCGACTGGCAAGTTTGTAGGGTTTGCTCACAGGTATGACCTGTTCCACGCCGGGGAGCAATTCCAGGGTGTCGCGAAGTTCAGGGAAAGCTTGCCCCAGTACGCCGATAACAATATGTTCAATACCCTCTGATATGTTTGCCTTTAGGCCAGCGTCTTCAATCCTTTTCTTAACACCATTGATTTCATCTTGGCTGGAGCCACCTTTCATGACTACAATCATGTGTCGCCTCCAATTGATAGTGACGGTTTGTCCTTTAACTTCTTCGCCTCTCCTAAGTAAACGTGTGTGATTTCCTCAGGTCCCTTTCCAGTGTTTACAAGCATCAGAATTCTCAGGCAGCGGGGTAGATCGTTGGGGACGTTCATTTCATGCCCACAGAGCAAAGCCAGGGTGGATGGCCATCCTAGTTCTCGTGTCGCTGCCGCAGGAAACTCAGCATTTAGGTCTGGCGTGGTGGTGAAAAAAATAGCAGCGATATCCTTAATTTCAATTTTGTTAGCCTTCGCCATTTCCACAAGCAGCTTCCCAGCTGCAGCCAGGATGCTTTCTTTATTATTTGCTAAAACCGTGATAGCCCCTCTGATGCCACGGCACTGCAATTTACCATCTCTCCTTTTTAGATTTAAACTAATAGCCTACCTTAATTCTCATCCTTCGTCCACCTTCAAATCAAAAACCGCCAGCCCTCCATCTTATCACCCTTCCGTGACACAACAGTATTGAATAGGAAAGCATAAAACCTAAACTGTACCTTGTAGTCCTTTGTATCGTAATACGATGTATTATCTATTATGAATGCAAAGAGATTTTTCGTCAATACCCTTGGGGCCCTATAATAGATTTTACGAAGAATTTTTGCAAGGAAGTCATGGTGGCAAGAGCCCTCGGGCCGAAAGACCAGGCGAAAGGTAACGTAAGAGCATAGTATTCCTGCCGAAGTTAGGGACGAACAAGAACGAGGGCACTGCGCACCATATCGGAGTGGATTACCACTGAAGATATACCTATGTTGTAGTGAAGGATCACAAGTGACAAGAGTACGACTGTTGTCGATATCAATCGATAATGAGGCATAGACGCCGCCTCCTTGGCACGATTCGTGGCATGGCATAATCGTACGCAGATCACCAGAGTAACCACAGAAACGGACCTGCAATTCGTATCGTCTGCCTCACATTATCGCATCCTAGCACTTGGTCAAATCATTGCGAGGCGAATGATCTGACGCGGCAACCTCGCCTTGACAGCGGTCTGGAATAGGATGGGGCACCTTACTTATCCCATGGCTCGCGAGCAACAAGTAGCTGTTGTGCTACGCCCAGCTCGATTGATCTGCAGGGCTAGGTCTCAATGGTACCGTTGCTCGTTATTTGCTTGTCTGTTGGCCGGCTCCGGTGGTAAGATGATACTAGGTATTTGTGCACTTATGGGCAATATTTGTGGTCTCTAGATATGCAGATAGAAGAATTTAGAACTCTAGTAGTGAGAGCAATCGAGAATTTGCCACCGGAGTTTCAGCGCAAACTGGAAAATGTTGATATTGTGGTAGAAGAGTGGCCCACACCAGGGCAACTGAGACAGGTTAAGCATATTCATCCCACCCAATTGCTTGGCCTTTACCAGGGTGTGCCTCAAACTAGGCGGGGCCGGGGGTACGCATTGGTTTTGCCTGATAAGATAAGCATCTTTCAAAAGCCTATAGAGGCGCAATGCCGCTTTGCCGATGAAATTGAAGCAAAAATAGAGGAAGTAGTGCGCCATGAAATAGCCCACCACTTCGGCCTCGACGAAAAGACTCTGCGGAAGATAGAGGGTGAGAAACGCAGCAAAAAGTAGTTGGCCAATTTATTGGGCAATTATGCCTGATGAATCAGGCAACTACAAAGATGCGGGGCCTTACCCTCCTCTTGGAGAGGGATTTTATAGTATTTGTAGCATATTATGTGGGAGGTTAAAAACCTGAACTGATATTACCAGCAAAGTGAGCAAAGTTGTGGTTACATCTAGAAGAGTTTTTCGGAGATATTTTCCCCTGATATTTATACTGTGGGTTATTTTTGTGTTATATCCCAATCCTCTAAACTTCATCATTAGTCTCCAAAGGGCTTTTAACTTTAATGCTGACCCTGGCGCTGTTGAATCTATGCTGAATGACCTTCCTTCTGACCCTGCAGCTATAGAAGAAGCAGTCAAGGCTATAATACCCTATCGCCACGATTGGGAGGTTTATGGAATGCCCTGGTATTGTCCCACAATTGAACAAGTGCTGGAGAGGGATGAGGGGGATTGCAAAGCTCGAGCTCTGGTCTTGGCTTCTGTTTTGAAAGCGAAGAATATTTCCTATCAGGTTAATTACACACCCACACATGTGTGGGTGGACTATGAAGGTAAACAGGAGACCCCAATTGAGAATGCTCAAGTAAACTTCTCCACACGAGACCCTGAAACTGGTGAACGGCAGTTCCAGATTCCTCATATCAGGTTGAGCGAGGTCACGGATTCCTTCTGGGACAGCTTCTGGGGTCCCATGCCCGAGGCAAGAAAGGCTCTTCTAATCTCGGGCTTATTAGCTTTGATAGTGGCAAGGGTGATTTTGCGCAAAAAGAAAACTGCCCAATAAGCAGGGAATTAAGATGCCCACGGGGGGATAAAATACAGAGAACAGCAGAAGCTCAGTTGATTGCACAATTACTCAGATTGTTTAGTCTGCTGACGTCTTGTGTTTTCCACGATGGTTGAAATCACATTCTCAGCATACCTAGAGTAACGACTACTCACCTTGTTGGAAAATAATCGTGAGTATACAATAACCATTGAAGCGTTCTGTTTACGATATCGGTCAGGAGATTAAAAATGGAAATATTAGTTTATGAAGACAATACAGAAAAAGATTACCAAACAGTGGCGGTAATTGATTGGAAAAATTTAGACAAGAAGCTGAAAGAGAGACCCGAAGATTATATTTTTATTCTATCTCCCGGTGAAATGAATAAATTTATGGAATTAAATAAACAGATATGTGCTGGATTGAAAGGCAAAGGTATGGCAATCAATGAGCGAGGATGCCATAGTCAATTATGTGCTCAGCGATTTCTCTCCCCAGGAAGAAGCAATAATCAAGCCTGTAATTGCCAAGGTGGCCGAAGCTATTGACTGCTTTCCTACCCGGGGAATAGAAGCGGTAATGAGCAAGTTCAACTAGTCGCTTTATGAAGCTACATGCCATACTATATTCAAGGGAGAATTCAACAATAGGGCGTTTTGTTAAGCCTAAACCTGAATTATTCGGCAGGGGAGAACACTATGCTATGATTGTGGGATAATGAACTCAGTAACTGGGCGATTTTAGACATTGCGAATGTGCTAAGGAGAGAAATGCATTTTAAATGTGTTACCTGCGGAATTGAATTCGCTACTATAGAGCAGCTGGCTAGCCACAAGAAACAGCACCAGGCTGGTCCAAGAAGCTCCCCAGGAGTAATCTGCTTGGGCTGTGGCAAAAGCATCCCTTTGGAGCCATCTAAAGCTAACTACAGCGGGCCACTCACTTGCCCTAACTGTCGACGGACAATGACCGTCGTCATAGAAAATGGTGAATTAGCTGTAGCTCGGCTTGGCTAGGAAGGATTGGTATCCCAAAAGAATTCGGACCCTTATTCTTAGCTGGTAGCATATTCTAGTAGTATTAATAGGCGCACTGTATAAATGCCAGCCCTATGCTGACTGCCAGAATGCCTGCGATCACATCCGTGCGGAGGGGACTCCGAATCAGATTGTGTATTGATCTGAGAAGTGCACCCATATACAATAACTTTCTTCTTTTCTACTCGTTGTCGGCCTAAGACGGGGACTCTTCCAGCGTGGCATTAGCCACATTTTGTACACTCCCACGGTAATAGACAATTTCAACCTGGTCACCAATCTGATGAGAACCTAGGGCTGAGGACAGTTCTGCAGCAGTGCTGATATTCTCGTCGTCTACTTTAGTAATAACATCACCTGCTCTTAACCCAGCCTTATCTGCCGGGCTACCGCTGGTTACGCTGGTGATGAGCACTCCCGTGTTGACTGAGAGGTTGTAGTACTGCTGGATAGTTGAGGTGACGGCGGTCACTGACACTCCAAGCCAGGGGCGAATCACTTTTCCTTCGGTTATTAGGCTCTGCACAATTTGGATGGCAGTATCAGTGCTTATGGCGAAGCCAATATTCTCGGCATTACTGGCGATAGCCACATTGATGCCGACCACTTGCCCTGCCGTGTTTAGTAGCGGTCCACCGCTATTTCCTGCGTTGATAGCAGTATCGGTTTGAATAATGTCATTGAGCACCACTCCGGTGTTCTCTTCAATAGAGCGTCCCAGATTGCTGACCACGCCGGTAGTCCAGGTAGGACCTCCCGGCAGGGCCAAAGCATTGCCCACAGCTACCACCGGGTCAAGGACGCCAAGCTGCTCCAGAGAGTTGCTCAGGAAATGTAAGTAGGAAAGATTATTGGCGTCAATTTTCACCACCGCCAAATCAGTTTGTGCGTCTGTACCCACTACAGTTGCCGCAAAAGCACTTCCGTCACTAAGAGTTACGGTCACTTTTTGGGCACCCTCTACCACATGGTTATTGGTCACAATATAGCCGTCCGAGCTGATTATTATCCCGCTTCCCGCTCCTGTCTGCGGGACTGCCTGCCAGAACCAGTTGTAGCCCACCGTTTCAGTGACGATGGAAACCACGGCAGGAGCCACCTCTGTTACTAATTCCTGGGTACTAAGCTCGGAGCCAATTCCTTCGTCAACATACAGATATCCTGAGGCGGAACTGGGGGGGTTAGCTAGGGTGCAGGCAACAACCAGGCTGATACTAACAAGCAAAACGATACCTATTACAATATACTTTAGCTTACTCGTTTTTCATAACCTCCTATCATGAAAACATAATCCAAGTTCGTATCGACCCTTTCCTTTAGTTGAATCCTGCTCTTTGTATTATTTCTTATTCTCACTCTTTTCCTTCATTTCGGTTTGAAGTCTATTTTTCTAGACTTGAGTTCTGGTTACCGCAAAGGAGAGGGGGGAAGATCCACCCCCTCTCCCTAAACAGGTTCTGCCTGACTGTCTTACTAATCACTTGCTTCAGCGGAAGCATCAGGGCCAAGACACGCCTCCCTATATAGTAATCACTTTACAAAATATCCCCTTATGTAAAATCCAGATGGTGTTAGAGGCCTCCATTTGGAAGCCTCTAACACCATAGTAGAAAGGAGGGGAAAGAAGAAAGAGGTTGAGGTTGTCATATATTTACTTCTCCAAGCCACCCGGTTTGCCTTATGTTGCCAGGGTTGGTCTTTTCGCCAGCTAAACGCGGACCATCCCAAGCCTGAAAATCATCACCCCACATATCGGTCTCCTTTCCTTGATATGTACATCTCATTTCCTTTTCCAGTTAGTCCCCATCAGTACAAATTAAGCTTATCATACCAACATGAACCCACCATGAACCGCGAGTTAACGGCAGAAAAAGCATACAATTCAGCCATTTCATTTCATGTTCATCTTGGTGTAATATAATTCGCTTGGGGAGTCTGTTATGCGAGTTTTGGTTGTTGATGATGACCGGCGGCTCTGTGCTATCATCAAGCGCGGCCTTCTAGAAGAAGCCTACGCTGTTGACTTAGCCTACGATGGAGAGGAAGGAGAATATTTTGCCGAGGTCAATCCGTATGACCTCATCATTCTAGACATCATGCTGCCTAATAAAGATGGCATCGAAGTTTGCCATGAGCTTCGCGCCAAGAAGGTTAATACCCCTATTCTGATGTTGACAGCTAAAGACACTGTGGAGGACCGGGTCAGAGGGCTAGACACAGGAGCCGATGATTATTTGATTAAACCTTTTGCATTTAATGAGCTTCTTGCCCGAGTTCGGGCGCTCTTGCGGCGAGAGGGAATATCCAAATCGCCAGAGCTTCAGGTAGGAGACTTAACTCTGAACACTCTTACCCGCCAGATCTGGCGAGGACAAAGACCTGTTGAATTGACTACCAAGGAATACGTCATCTTGGAGTACTTCATGCGCCATCCCAACGTGGTAGTGACGCGGACCATGATTGAAGAACATGCCTGGGACTACGACTTCGATAGCCTGTCTAATCTGGTAGACGTCTATATCCGTAGACTACGGCGTAAGATTGACAACGAGGGAGAGGATAGCCTGATTCAGACGGTGAGAGGAGCGGGCTATCGGCTGAAAACCTCATGAGCTTCATTCACAGCATCAAATTCAGATTTACCATCTGGTACCTATTGGTACTGGCAGTCTTATTGACTGCCCTCAGTGTCGGGGTATATTTCTATCTCTCGCGAAGCCTCTATCGAAGTCTGGATGATTCACTGGAACTACGTTCAACGCAGCTAGCTGATTTCCCGGCTATTCTGGAAACCATCAGGCAAGGACAATTCCAAGAGGAACTGGGGGAAATTGTCGTTTTGTATTTCTACTCTGCTAACCAATCGCGGGAGGTATCTCCTACAGGGATAAGTATTCCCCTGAGTGACGAATTCATTTCGCAAGCCATTGCTGGCACGGGTTTGTTTACCACTATCGAAACAGCAGAAGGAGAAGGACTGCGTATGCTGGCCGTCCCCGTAGACCTTGGCATTCCGGAACTGCCAGGGGAACCGGCACCCAGTATCCCGCCAGTTCTACTGGTTATTGGTCGCTCGACAGAACAGATAGACCAGGCACTGGCGGGATTGGTGCGCACCCTAATCATAGCCGTCCCGCTGGCCATGGCATTAGCTGCCGGAGGTGGCATATTTCTAGCCCGCCGAGCGCTCAAGCCAGTGGACCAGATTGCCCAGACAGCGCAGGAAATCGAGGAAAGTGACTTAAGTCAAAGGATTAATGTAAACACCAAAGACGAACTAGGGAGGCTGGCAGCAACGCTCAATCAGATGATTGCCCGGTTGGAAAGAGCATTCCAACGCCAGAAGCAATTCACCAGTGATGCCTCACACGAGCTACGTGCTCCCCTGGCGGTGATTGAAGCTGAATCCTCTCTGGCGCTCCAGAAAGAGAGACCTCCAGGCGATTACAGGCAATCTTTAGAGACCATTTCTCAGGAAACAAGACAAATGTCCTCTCTTATTGACCAATTGCTCACTCTCGCTCGTGCTGACGCCGGCAAGGAACAATGGAACTTCACTGAGGTAAATCTCGGCAAGCTCATCTCCAATTTGAGTGCAGATGTAGAGGTTCTCTGCCAGGAAAAAGGGCTCGTTTGTCAATTAGGTGAACCGCCGGACTTGGTGGTTAAGGGCGACGAAGGCCGCCTCAGAGAACTGTTCATGAACCTTCTGGATAATGCCATCAGATATACGCCCCCTCCGGGGACTGTTTCCGTCTCACTTAGCCGCGAAGGACAAATGGCTATGGTGACCGTGAAGGATACTGGAGTTGGCATACCAGCCGAAGACATACCTTTCATCTTCGACCGCTTTTACCGGGTCGACAAATCCCGCTCCCGCGCTGAGGGAGGCACCGGTCTGGGTTTGGCAATATGCAAGCACATTGCTGAGGCCCACGGAGGGAAAATAGAAGTGGAAAGCCAGGTAGGAGCGGGAAGCACCTTCTCGGTGCGCCTTCCTCTGCTACCCCCTTAGTTCTCTCCCATTTCCTTGCCTGCCCCCTGTATTCAACCTAGAACTCATCTATGTTATAGTGTTAATCAGTAAGCTCAGCAGGTAAAAGCTGATATCTATGTCTAAACGTTTGGACATCAACAGTGTCCCGGCTCTAGTCGGAACCGTGGGGCCAATTGTGGTGATTGTCGGGGATATTGCAGCGTCTTTATCTATTACCGGGTACAGCCCAGTTCGTGATACAGTCAGCAGCCTGGCGTTGACTGGCATAGGCTGGCTACAAACGATCTGTTTCCTGGCTATGGGCTTGCTACTGGAGATATTTGTGGCCGGGCTCTTTTTCAACCTTCGTAGAGCCGGGGGCTTCCGTGCCGGCATTGTACTTCTTGCCCTCTGTGGTTTTGTACTGATGTTGATTGCTACTTTCCATATGGATGCCCCGGGAAGTCCCCGTACTATTGACGGAACAATCCACGCGACGGCATCTTATGGACTTGGCCTGTTATTCCCTATCGCTATTCTATCGCTCTCACCAAGCTTCAAGAGTACTCCCAACTGCAAAAGCATCTTTATCTATACTCTGATTGCCGGAATTCTAGCTTTCGGTTTGATAATAGGAGCGTTTTTTGTTGAGCTAACAAGCTGGTTTGGCTTATATGAGCGAATCATAATACTTAACGCGCTAGTCTGGGTGGGAGTAGTGGCAATTCACTTTCTGCGCCTGCTATTGAAACGGGAGCCAAAGCCTCAATCTTCACAGACTGGCGGAAACGGAGGGAAATCATGAATAGAAGTCGTTCACTGATAATCTTGTCGATCCTGAACTTGCTCGGCTTTCTTGGTACCGTTGTCGTCAATGCGCTGGCCAGTATCCTCCCCATAAATAACATAACGACCGGTGCATTATCTGACCTGTATCCAAATTTGTTCGTGCCAGAGGGGCTGACCTTTGCAATCTGGGGACTTATCTATGTATTACTTGGAATCTTCGTCATATATCCATTAATACCCTCTGTTAGAAGAGATGCCCAGAAGGTCGAGTTTGTACAGAGGATCGGACCGCTATTCTTCATTTCCTGCCTTGCCAACATCGGCTGGATATTTGCCTGGCATTATCAAATTCTGCCCCTATCTCTTGTTTTCATGCTGATATTGCTAGGTTGTCTTCTAGCCATTTACCTGAGGCTGAAGGTTGGAAAATCAGAGGCGACAAAGGCTGAAAGATACTTCGTACATCTTCCCTTCAGTGTCTACCTAGGCTGGATTACCATAGCCACGATTGCCAATGTAACCGCTCTGTTGGTTAACAAGGGATGGGGTCTTGATCAGCAGCAATTCTGGGCAGTAGCAGTGATTATCGTTGGTATTGCTATTGCATTATCCGTACTCTTCACCCGGAAAGACATCTTTTATTGCCTTGTGGTTGATTGGGCATTACTCGGGATACTGCTAAAACGACTTTCAGTTACAACGGTGACTGCTCAAAGCGTAGTAGTCGTTACGATTGTTGGCCTCGTGCTTATTACCGGCGGAGTTATAGCTCAACTGATAAGGAAAAGGGTGTACTAGCCAAAATAGTGGTACATCTTAATCTTACTAATCCTTGCAGCCATCGCAACTAAATTGTGCAATAGACTCCCCAGCTATCCTCAAACCTAGTTGAAGGCATGGACGGGCGTGATAATCTGGGTGGAAGTAGGGCAGTCCAGCTTTTACGCTTGCCACTGAGATGAGAGCCAAAGCCTCAACCCTGACGAATTAATAACGGCAAAGCCCTTTGAACCTGCAATATCAAGCCTGGCTTTCCGGGCAGAAGGGCTATCCAGTTCAGGCATGTAGGTAACAATCTGCTATTTTGTGAACATATTATTCCGCTTACTGTATACGGTGCCATCAGCTAGAAGGGGTCCAGTTTTACTTGATTGTACCGTCACTGCTAATCCAGTGTAACGGAATAAATGTAATTAAGTATAAGACAGTGCGGACGCGTGAATCAATCGATCATTCT
>CAZZAC010000038.1:0-11922 GCA_964652095.1 uncultured Dehalococcoidales bacterium
ATTCTACACTGCCTTCAAAGGTTACATCGGACTTCCTGGTGCCCCTGAGGACTTCTCTGTCCCAGTTTATCAAACCAGCGATAGCGCGGAGGAGAGTGGTCTTGCCGGCGCCATTGGGACCGACGAGCCCGACCAGTTCCCCTTTTCCCACCGTCAGGCTGGCTTCATCCAGGATGGTGGCTGTATCGTAGCGGACAATTACATTTTTTACCTCAAGCAATGAGCACCTCCTTGCCGGTATAGGCTTCAATCACGGCGGGGTTTTTGACTATTTCTTCTGGGGTACCCTGGGTGATGATTTCTCCATAATTGATGACAATCACCCGGTCAACTATTTTCATGAGCTCACTTAGCTTGTGTTCAATTATCATCATAGCCGGTCCTTCGCTATGAAGCCTGCCGAACCGACCTCCCTTGTGCAATCTTTTCATGGATTTAGCGACAAGCTCTGTTTCGGCAGGATTAAGTCCCCCGAAGGGCTCATCGAGGATAAGGAATTCGGGCTCGGTAGCAATGGCCCTGGCTACCTCCAGTCGTTTCAAGTCCCCGTGAGACAAGGTGGAGGCTGGCTCACGAGCCCGGTCGGCAATGCCCACGAACTCCAGCGCGTCCCGTGCCTTCACCACGGTGGTCTTGGTCCATTCACCTCCCTTGGTTATCCGCGGGCAGAGGCAACCGACCATGACATTGGCAATAACAGGGAGGTGGCGGAATGGCTTAACTACCTGGAAAGTACCTACCAGCCCTCCCTGGACGATTTTCCAGGGACGCCATCCGGTTATATCCTCGCCCTTAAATCGGACTTTTCCGGACTCGGGCTTAAATATGCCGATTACGCACCGCACGAGGGTAGTCTTCCCGGAACCATTAGGCCCAATCAAGCCCACGATTTCGTCCCTGCCTATTTGGAAGCTAACATTGTTGACGGCAACCAGCCCGCCAAAACGCTTGGTTAAGTTTTCTACTTCGAAAAATGGCGCCATTCTATAGCTCCTCCTCTCTCAGTTCGCGGCGTGATACCTTGCCGATGTCCGTCTTGGGCACCTCGCCCCTGAACTCGATTATCTTGGGTACCATATAGCCAGAAATCTTTCCAGCGCAATACTTCATAATTTCTTCTTCCGACACTTTCCCTCTGGCTTCCGACTCAAGAACGACGATGGCTTTAACCCTCTCGCCTACCTCGGGGTCGGGGACGCCGATGACGCCGGCTTCCCTGACCTGAGGATGAGAAGTAAGTACTTCCTCTACCTCTCTGGCAAATACTTGCAGACCCTTGTATTTAATCATGTCTTTCTTCCTATCGTAGAAGTAGAAATAGCCCTCTTCATCCATTCTTGCCAGGTCCCCAGTGCGCAGCCAGGTTTCACCGTCGATTTCCAAAAGCACTTCCTTGGTTGCTTCCGGTTTCCCCCAGTATCCCGGGAAGACATTGGGTCCTTTGAATACCAATTCGCCTGTTTCCCCAACGGGAAGGAACTTGGTGCCTTCCGCCTCCATTATGCCCGCCACACAACCAGGCATAGGTACACCGAAGGAACCGATTTTCGCCCTGCCGTAGGGATTGACCATACCGGTCGAGGTCGTCTCGGTCATTCCCCAGCCCTCGTGGATTCTAGCGCCGGTCCGCTTTTCCCAGCCCCGGGCAGTGTCCTCGAGAAGGGCATCAGCACCGGAGATAAGGACTTTTACCTTCTTCCAATTTACTCTGTTAGTCTTTTCATAGTCCTTGAGATATTCATACAGGGCGGGAACGCTGTAGAAGATAGTTCCTTTGTACTTTTCTAGTGCGCCCAGAATGTCATCAGGGTCAGGAGTGGTGATTAGTATTGAAGTGTAGCCCTCGGTCATTCCTCCCATCATGACCACTGCTTGACCATAGATGTGATAGAAAGGCAAATAGGCTATTACGGTTTCCTTCCCTTTCTGGACGACATCACCCCAGAATCCATCGGCGAGCTCTCGGGCGGCGGCGAAATTGTAATGAGTTATCACAGCACCTTTGGGCTTCCCGGTTGTCCCTCCAGTGTAGGGAAGAGTTACTATGTCCTCTCTAATATTGAACTCGATTTCGGGCGGATTCGGGGGATATTTCTTAATCAAATCCTGGAATCGATAAAATCCCTCTCTTTCAAACAGTTCAACAGGCGGGGCGGCCATTTTCTGATATACAGCCCGGAGCACACTGCTGCCCAGAAACTTCTTCATTCCCGGCAGGTATTCGCCGATGCTGGTCAGGATGACAGCATCCAGCTTGACTCCGCTTTTTTCCACGTTATCATAAAGAATATCCTGGCAAACAATCATTCTCGCCCCGCTGTCTTCAAGCTGGTACTTGATTTCGGAGCTGACATAAACAGGGCTGATTGCCGTCAAGGTAGCTCCGGCTTTCAGGGCTCCCATATAAGCTATGATGAACTGAGGCGAATTAAGCAGCAGGAGAGCAATCTTATCTCCTTTCTTGATGCCTAAATCGTGTAGTGCCGCAGCAAACCTGTCAACCTGGTCTCGGAGCTCCTTGTAGCTTACCTTTCTACCGTAGAATACTACAGCGGTCTTGTCCTTCCATTTGTCTGTATTCTCATTAAAGGTGTCCACCACGGACTTTTCCTCGACTGTAATATCCGGCTCCACACCCGGCTGATACCATTTTATCCACGGCCTGGCTTCATATTGGGCTTTGTTTTCGTCCTGTGTCATTTCTTACCTCCATTTTATTACAGACACTGTTTGTAGTTAAGTGCAAAGCGTAATAACTCGGGGTTCCCGAAATTCAAGCCCATCTTAATCATATTTTATCAAACTGTCAAGCATTTTGTCATTGCAAGTCCTCCACCTTTTTCTCCCCATTGCGAGCACATTATTTTTTGTCATTGCAAGCGGAGCGTGGCAATCTCATTAACCCCTCCACAGGGATTGCTTCGTCGCCTTCGGCTCCTCGCAACGACATGAAGAGGAGTGTCATTGCGGGCCCTTTGCCTCTTGTCATTGCGAGCACCCCACTTTTTTGTCATTGCGAGCACCTGAAAGGTGCGTGGCAATCTCCGGGGATTGCGGAGCCTGTTTCACAGAGGGTGAACAGGGAATCCCCCACAGAGACTGCTTCGGCACTACCGTGCCTCGCAACGACAAAAGGAAAATGCCGTTCTGAGTCGCAGGCGAGGATAAACTCCGCCACTACACTTCTTACCAGGTTGCTGAAATTCTCGACAAAACCTCGCCTTGACAGTGAGGGGGAAAAGTGATATATCATAGGCGGCCCGCAATTTCAGAAAAGACAAACGGAATTACAAAATTCAAAGAAAGGAGACTAATTATATGGAAGAAGCAGTTATTGTCAGCTATCTGAGGACGCCCTTTTCCAGGGCGAGGCCGAGGGAGCCAGAGAGGGATGTGTTCAACAGCCTGAGAATGGACGACCTGGCAGCCAGGCTGGTCCAGGAAATGATAAAGCAGACCAAGATAAACCCCGAGGAAATCGGCGATGTGCTCACGGGGACGGCCATGCCGGTGCTCGAGCAGTGGCTCTATGGGGGTAAGTCAATCAACTTCCTGGCCAAGCTGCCGTTCAATGTCGCGGCTCAGGGGATTGACCGCCAGTGTGTTTCGTCGATGTCCACGATACACCAGGGGGCTATGGAAATCATACTGGGATACTCCGATATCGTCATCTCCTGCGGAATCGAGCACATGACCCACATTCCGACCCTGGGAGGCGGCGAGCGAGAGGTACCGATATCACCTAATCCCAAATTTATGGAATTCAAGGAATTGGACATAATGACCACCATGAACATGGGACTGACTGCCGAGAAGCTGCTATCACAGACCACCTTCACCCGGGAGGACATGGACAGATGGGCGATGAAAAGCCATCAAAGGGCGGCCAAAGCCGTCGAAGAAGGGTATTTCAAGGGGGAGATACTGCCGGTTGAGGCGGTGCAGGCAGACGGGACGAAGAAAGTCTTTGAGTCTGACCTAAGCATCAGGGGCAATACTACGATGGAGGCTCTCGCCCAGTTGAAGCCTTCCTTCAAGCCGGATGGGCAGGTAACGCCAGGCAACTCCTCTCCGCTCAACGCCGGTGCCAGTGCCATGATGCTGATGTCAAAGAAGAAGGCACAGAAGTGCAATCTCAAGCCCCTGGCCAAGATCATATCCATGGGGTGGGCTGGCGTTGACCCGACAGTAATGGGGAAAGGCCCGGTCCCATCCAGCCGCATGGCTCTGGAACATGCCGGCATGAAAGCGAAGGACATCGACTTCTGGGAGATCAACGAGGCCTTCGTCATCGTGGCTCTCTATGCCATGAAAGAACTGGGCATCGACCCCGAGAAAGTCAATGTCAAGGGTGGCGCTACTGCCATCGGACACCCGTTGGGAGCCAGCGGCACCAGGCTGGTCGGCACCTGCGCCAGAATACTCAACACTGAAAAAGGGAAATACGGTCTGGCCACCGCCTGCGTTGGCGGCGGTCAGGGCGCTGCCACCATACTGGAGCGGGAAGACTAAAAAGGTCAACTCTTCTACATTGATTTGTAGGGGCGGGGCTTGTCCCCGCCCCCTTTTTTGCCATTGGCGAACCCTTCGCTTCTTTGTCATTGCGAGCGAAGCGTGGCAATCTCAAACAATTCCCCTGAGATTGCTTCGGCTGACTAAAGCCAGCCTCGCAACGACAGAAGGGGCGTCATTGCGAGCCCTTCTTCTCATCTTTAAACACCCCCAATATGGTAGAATAACTCCAATAACCTAAATTTAGCGAGAGAGAGATGTACAAGAAGAAGAAAGTAGCTGCCTTGAAGCACCGCCAGCGCCGAAAAAAGCTCGAGGAAAAGAGAAAGGCCCAGGCTCCAGCCAAGGAGCAATGAAAAGAGCCCTCCTGTTAACTGGCAAGCCGGGCACAGGTAAAACCGCTCTCATCAAAGAAGCCCTGGCCCGGACCAAAGTCAAGGGGGGCGGCTTCTATACTGAGGAGATACGGACCGGGGGAATAAGGCAGGGGTTCAGGATTGTTACCCTCGACGGTCAGGAGGCAATATTAGCCCACGTCGGCATCTCCAGCCCCTACCAGGTAAGCAAATACCGGGTGGACACCGATAGCTTGGACAGGGTTGGAGTTTCTGTTCTGCGCCGGGCGCTGAAGGAAAGCGACCTCATAGTTATCGATGAGATTGGCAAGATGGAGCTTCTGTCGCCCCAGTTCAAGGAAGCCGTGACGCAAGCAATAAACAGTGGCAAGAAAGTTTTGGGCACTATTATGCTTAACCCCCATCCCTTTGCCGACGAAATCAAAAGCCACCCTGAAGTCGAAACGCTCCTGATAACCGGAGACAACCGCGCTGAGGTGATGGGGAAAGTCCTAGACTGGCTAACGGAAGGGTGATATATTCCTCTCCCTTGATGGTAACGGGCGAGTCCGATGAGTGGACAATGGTGATCGCAGCGCTTATGCCAGGGACACAGTATTAGTGGCAAAAGCGATAGGGGGTCAGAATACCTTATCGCAAATTGAAATGGGAAATCCCGGGTAAAACTGAAATCCCCAGCCGGTTCAGGCAACGCGAGCCACTACTCAAATAAGCAGTAAATAATGCCAACGCCAACAGACTCGGTTAAAATAAAGATGCTCAACGCTGAGCAGGAGGTAAAGCTATGAAATCTCGGGAGATTCCCAGGAAAGAGGAGATCCACCGTCATCACAGCCCTTCTTCAGCAGGTGAGATGGGAAAAGATGAGGTCGGAAGAGGAATGCGTATTCTGATAGCTATACAGGGATATTATGGGGAGAGAATGGTGGAAAATATCCAGCGCCATTGTCCGGCGAACTGGACGGTGAACCATTTCACCTTTCCTGGCGGCTTACCAGCCATTATTGATGACGCTGATGAATTCCTGCCCCGCGAGTTGCCGGCGGCTGACCTGCTCATATCACTCGGCGAGCATCCCGGGGTAGCTCAGATGATTCCCGACATGGTCAAAAAGAGTGGAGCCAGGGCAGTGATAGCCCCTGCAGATAACAGAGCGTGGCTGCCCTTCGGCCTCGCCAGGCAAATCCAGAAAAAGTTGGAATCCATGGGAATCGATATGGTCCATCCCGTCCCCTTCTGTACCTTGACAGAAAAGGACAGCCAGAACCCCTACATCCAGGAATTTGCCAGGCATTTCGGCAAACCCGACGTGGACATAGAGTTCTACAAAGATGACAGACACAGAGTAGGCAAGGTCACTGTCAAAAGAGAGGCCCCTTGCGGGAGCACGCGGTTTGTGGCCGACCATCTCGTCGGAGTCTGGTTCAGAGAGGCCACGGAGCAGGCAGGGCTTCTGCATCACCAGTCCCCCTGTATGGCAACTATGGTGATGGACCGGGAATTTGAAGACACTCTCATGCACCGTGCCGGGAACATTCTCAAGCAGACGGTCCAGCAGTCTATCAAAGATGCTGGACTGGACAGATATTCAGTATGAGAAAGACGAAGGGGTGTGACCGACGCCCCCGCATGACATCGTAGATAACCGCACTGAGGTAATGAATAAAGTCCTAGACTGGCTAACGGAAGAAGTGAACTGAGGCCGTTGCTTAGAAAGCAGCTGATATCTTAGATATTATCAGTGAGTAGTTTGTGGTGTCCCTGGAATTCCATGGCTGGGGTCGTCAGGACTTTGACAAAAGGAGGTCCGTCATGCCAACATGAACTTAAAATCTGAGTCCTATCAGGCCAATCGTGTAAGGGGATCAGAAGGAGGTCAAAAATGTACAAGAAAATTTTAGTTCCATTAGATGGCTCCAAGTTGGCCGAGTGTGCACTTCCCTATGTAGAAGAGTTGGCTCAAGGCTGCGGCACAGAAGAGGTAATCTTGGTCAGCGTTACTGAGCGCGTTCAAGGCTATAGAGCCTTTGAGGACCCTAGCCAGCCATTGGGTCAACAACTTGCACCTGAAGCAGTCGGCAAGAAAGAGAAGCAGGCACAGAGGTATCTTGACAGAATAGCTAAAGCAATGGCAGCTAAAGGAATCAATGTAAGTACAGAGGTGCTTCTTTGGAAGCCTGATGAGGCAATAGTCGGCTACGCGAAACAGTCTGGATGTGACCTGATTGTTATGGCGAGCCATGGTCGCTCCGGTCCCAGCCGGTGGGCTCATGGCAGTGTCGCTGACAAAGTTCTCAGAGGCAGTCCTGTCCCCGTGTTAATGGTCAGAGCGCCTGGGTGTACACCGGGTATTTAGGTAAATAGAAGAAAACCCAAAATATATACAGATGTCTACAAAGAAGAAGGAAGGTATTCTGGGGACATAATACCTAATTTGTAGTAGGCCCGATTGGTATGGTGTCCCTGGAATTCAGCGATATTGCTTTTATCTGCGTGCAAGTGCTAGAATGGTATCAGGATTCGCGAATAAGAGGTCGCGCGGAGGTGCTTATGGTAATCACTAAAGAATGGTTTACAGTTGAGGAAGCCGCTGAATACCTGTGCGTATCTAGAAGAACCATCTACAAACTGACCAAGGAAGGCCGACTGCCGGCTTTTCGCATTGGTAAGGAACGTCACCGCCGTTTCCGCAAGGAGGACCTGGACAAGGCACTGCGTCCGTGCGAAGAAGTTGCGAATCTCGACAGACTCCTCAAACTGACCGCGAAGGCTGACCCGGTGCTTGCCGAAATCTGGGATAATGAAAAGGACGCAGTTTATGACCGAATATAATCGAGGTGACGTAGTCCTTGTCAGCTTTGTATTCTCCGATGAAACCGGGGAGAGACGGCGGCCGGCGGTCATAGTGAGCTCAGAGGCTTATCACAAAAGCCGTCAGGAAGCCATAATTGCGGCAATCACCAGTAGAACTGACCGGATATTGGCAGGCGACCATCTCATCAAGGACTGGGGAGAGGCCGGCTTGCTCTTTCCTTCGGTGGCGACCGGCATCATGAGAACAATAAAACAAGGTATGATCAGTCGCAGACTTGGGATTATGTCCAAAGCTGATATTGAAGCCATAAATGACAATTTGCGCGCTGCACTAAATCTGACGTGAGGTTCATAGAAAAAGCAGCCGCTATCTTAGATATTACCAGTGAGTAGTTTGTGGTGTCCCTGGAATTCGAGAAATAATACCTGATTTGTAGTAGGACTAATTGGTATGGTGTCACTGGATTACCTTCCCCTTCTAAGAAAGTCTGTTTTTTGCTAAAATGGAGCGCCGAGCAATGGGCTACCACTTAGGGGTAGATATCGGCTCTGTCAGTGCTAAATTGGCACTGATAGATGAGAATGGGAGAGCGTTCAATTTGATACCGAGTAAGTACCTTCCAGCCCCAGGGCGGCCGTCAGTTCGCTTATCGCCAGGCTGGACAAGGAGTTCAATCTCGAAGAGACTATCGGCACCGGCATATCTGGCTCGGGCAAAGGTGTTATTCCCAAAGAGCTGGGCTGGACAGAATACAACAGCTCACTGGCGATTGGCTCCGGCCTGCTCCATCTTTACCCCGAGGTTAAGAGTATCATACAGATCGACGGTCAGAGCACCATGGTGATAGAGCTAGAAGATGGCTTGAGAAAGCCATGGGAGGTGGAATCCGATCTCCTTTGTGCTGCAGGTACGGGAAGGCTGCCGGAGCAATCGGCCTACAGGAGTGGTTTCAGCATGGAAGACTTCGCCAGCCTGGCCCTGAAATGTCGGGTACTCCACCGCAGGAAATAGGTTATGGGTCGCTGGAAGTTTAAGCACTGGTTTGCCGGGTACATTGCCCTGGCAGTGATGGTTCTAATAACCAGCTTGTGGACATTCTGGGGCGTAAGAGCAATGTGTTACCAGGGGTGGTGGGAAGTGTGGTATGTCCGACTACTCTACTTAGCGCCGGCTATTGTGTGTCTGGGGTTGACATTAATAATGCTTACACGACCCCGCGCCGGGGGCTGGTTGATTATTGTCATTGGCGGGGCTTTTACTGGCTGGTGGTGGTGGCAAATCTCGGTCACTGCCGGCCTGAACCCAAGTAATGTATTGAGCATGCTCCCTTTCAGTGGACTGTTGGTGGTCGCCGGGGTGCTGTCTCTTGTTGATGGGCACTACCGACAGCGTTTGCGCTCCGAAGAAGGATGGTCGCCGTCAAAGGAGTGGCTCCCCCGCAAACTGCGCTACGTATTAGCCATCGGATTTCCGCTACTGGTGGCTGTCGCTGCCTTAGTTTTAATTCCGCTCACTCAATTTCCTGAGATTAGTAATCAGCAGGACGGGACAGAAGTTTACAGTGATAGCGACCAGTTTAGAAATACGTGTGTCCAATTTGTGCGCACGGTAGCTGAGAATCATCTTGATGGGCAGACCACGCAATACCCTACGGAATTGGGAATTGAAGGCAATTGGGAGCTTGATATAACCATATATCACCAGGGAGAAATAAAAGGGGCTGGGGGCAGTAAGGGGAAGGACGAAATATTGTCCTTGACACTGGAAGAAGCAACGCGAAACGCGCTAGAAGAAGCGCACCCAAAGTTTACTAAGGAAGACCTTGAAGAGGTAAGGTTTCTAATTACTTTCTACTATCCTCCTCACTTCTTCACCCAAGTTGATAACTTGTTTCAGCTTATACCTCGCTTCGAGTATGACTACAGCCATTCATTTTGCCATGATGACCTTCCGTTTTCCTTTATAGAATATGACGGAGAAGGGAAGGAACTTGTTGAGGGCTTGGTGATAATACGCAGCCTGGATAAGCAATTAATGCTCCAGAAAATTGAGCAGGGAAAAGAATTCCTGTTCAGGGCGATGCATGAAGGCGAGCACGGGTTTTACAAGAGGTATGACACTGAGAACGATTATTTTGGGAGTCGGCTCCATACTGTATATTCGGCTTCAATTATATATACGTTTTTGAAAATTTATGATTTCGACCAGGATGAGCGGATACTGGAAGGCATACCGCAGTGGGGAGATTTCCTGCTTTCGATGCAAAGTAAAGATGAAGAAACGTATGGTGCGTTCCATTATTCGTATTATCCCTCAAGCGGGACAAAGGAAGGGAGCTTTCCTGTTGGTACTACAGCATTAAGCATATTCACGTTGTTGGATTTGTATGAGCGAACAGATGACTCCAGGTATTTGGAATCGGCAAAACTGGGTGGTGATTGGCTGACCACTATGCAGAGACCTGATGGAATTATGTACGCATATAAAAATCAATATTCGGGCGGGGAATGGGTCTATGGCGAAAATGAATCACTTCTTTATAATGGTCAAGTTCTTTCTGCACTTTCCCGGCTCTACATAATTACCGGAGAAACAAGATACTATGACGCTGCAGAAAGGATTGCCCAGCACTTCTCGGCAAGAGTTGAAAAAGAGGGTTGTTTTCTGGGGGATGACTACCGCTGGGCAAACCCGATCTCAAGTGCCTGGGTAGCGATGTCTTTGCTTGATTTCTACCAGATAAATAAGGAGGATTACTATAGAAACATAATTCTTAAATGCAGCGACGACCTTTTGAAAAGACAAGCGAAAGACATAAATCATCCCCTCTATCGTGGAAGCTGGTACCGGGCGTATTCGACCAGCGGAAACGGCTGGCTAGCTGAAGTGATGATGGAAATGTACAGGTTCTGCCAGGAACAGAACATGGACGGATGTGATAAATACAAAGAGGCGATAGTAAAAGTAATACGGTGGGTTATTCAGAACACCTACTCAGAAGAAAACACCTTTTTCCTCAAAGAGCCCGAAAAAGCAATAGGTGGCATTTTCTGGGACTATGAAAATAAATACGTTAGAACTGATTCAATGTGTCATGCCCTGAATGCGTATGTCGGCATGATGGACGATTGGGAAGACGGAACCCTACTTTCATTTCCAGAGCAGCCGATTGGGGTAATCTTGAGCCAACTAAGAAGATGACCCGTTTGGTAATGCTACTAAACGATACTTTCAGCGGCTAAGCCCCCTCTATTCCTGGCTGCAAAATACCACATCGCCAGAAGAGTCACTACAGGCCCAAAAGCTGCCGATTATGAGGCTGAGTTCTTTCAGTCTGGAGCTAAAGCGGTTATTGCTTCAGCAGAGAAGTTCATTGAAAAAGCAGCCGCTATCTTAGATATTACCAGTGAGCGGTTTGGGTGTCCCGGGAATTCGAGAAATAATACCTGATTTGTAGTAGGCCTGATTGGTATGGTGTCCCTGGGATTGTACAAGACGGGGCTGGCTCGGTTTTATTGCTCCCTCCTAGTAATGTAACATTCCACTAGTTTGTTTAGTGGCTACTCATCAATATAATTTTTCGGCACCTTCATTTTCAATAGCTTCGTACTGTAACCACAAAATCTAAACCGCACTGCTTAGCATATTCCTCGATTGCATCTGCAATCTGCTCAGGTGGTAACTGCAAATCCGTCTCTGTTGATTGCCCTATATGCAACTCATCACACCAGAAGACTGACTCACCCTCAGGCAAGCGGCTGAGAACATCCTTAATCGCATCTGCACCCACCACTTGGATTTTCACCCACCCGGTTTCAGAGATAAAGTCCCCTTTAGAAGTTATTTCTTCTATCGTCTTAATACGATTGGTACCCGTAATCAAAGTAAAGTGCCATTGGCCTTCTTCCTCCCATGAATACAGCTCATATCCTTTAAATGAGCGGGGTAGCTTTTCTATAGATGTAATTGATAGCTTGTTGATTAGCTTGCCAGCCTGCTCCAGCGATTCAATCACTACAGGATTACTTCTGGGGTCCTCACCTATGTAGAGTGCTGACAGTTCGAGCCTGATGACGTGTGTCTCCTCCAAGGTGAGTGGCTTCCAAATGGTGACCCCATCGAATAACGTGCAAGACCAGGGGACCCAGAAAGCCCCCCAATAGATAGGTCTCTTATCAACGCAAACAATGAACGACTTGCCTCTGGTTGGTACATCTAGCTGAGAGACGCGTTCAAAGG
>CAZZAC010000039.1:0-11818 GCA_964652095.1 uncultured Dehalococcoidales bacterium
GCAAGGAGAACCATAGCGAAGGTTGTGTATCACGTACTGGCATCTGGGTTGATGGCAACTTCACCTGGATTGACAGCCCCCAGTGGCAGAAGGAAATGGTCTATGAAAGCGATAGTCTGGTCACCAAAGTTACGGCCACTAATCCTGAGATAGGGCTTACCCTCACCTATTCTGACCTCGTGGACTTTCACCGGGACATCTTCTTTAGACGAGTTAATATCGTCAATCACCGAGACTACCCCCGCGACGTACGTCTATTCTTCCATTATGCGCTACGGATCCTGGGCAGGGAAATAAGCGATACTATCTACTACCACCCAGAACTGAGGGCATTGGTGATGTATAAAGAGCAGCGTTACTTCCTGGCAGGTGGCCAGGTAAATGGAAGAGTTGGCCTCGACGACTGGACAACCGGAAGCACAAAATCAGAAGATAAGCCAAGTGCACGGCGCGATGCCGAAGACGGCAAATTGGAGAAGGTGCCTCTTACCTGCGGCTTCGCTGAGGGCGTCATCGGGCTCTATGAGAAGGCTGTGCCCGCTGGAGGAAGCTCAACCATTTACCACTGGCTGGCGGCCAGTACCCACTTCCACGGAGTCGAGGAACTCAACGCTCTGGTCAAGGAACGTGGACCTGAGTCATTCATCATACGCACCCGTGATTACTGGCGAGCATGGGTGAATAAGGAATCGCTGGACTTTACCGACCTGCCGGCCTCTATATTGGACCTGTACCGCCGCAGCTTGCTCACGATGCGTGTGCAGACTGATAACCGCGGCGCTATCATTGCCAGCACTGACTCAGACATCGCCGAAGTCCTGGGGGACATCTACTCTTATGTGTGGGGTCGTGATGGCGCCTTCACCGCTAAGGCCCTCGACATGGCCAACTACGCTGAAGTCAGTCATAAGTTCTTCGATTTTTGCGCCAATGCCATCACCAGTGAAGGCTACTTCCTTCACAAGTACACCTCTAACGGGTATCTGGCAGGCCAATGGATGCCCTGGGCAGACGAGGAGGGCAAGCTGCAACTGCCAATTGAAGAGGATGAGACTGCTTTAGTAATATACAGCCTCTGGCACCACTACCATAAGTTCCACGATGTAGAGTCCATCCGTCCCCTTTATCAAAAGCTGATTAAGAACGCTGCCGATTTTATGGCTAGCTATAGAGAGCCTCATACGAACCTTCCGGCACCTTCATATGACCTTTGGGAGGAACGCCGTGGTATCCACTCGTTTACCGTGGCTGCGGTCTGGGCAGGCTTACAAGCGGCAGCCAATTTTACGGAAATGTTTGGTGAGGTGGCCCTCACGAAACGGTACCGCCAGGAGGCTGCTGAGATAAAAGAGGCGGCTATTGAGTATCTTTTTGACAAGAAGTTGGGACGCTTCCTGCGCTCAATCACGGTTGACGCTGACGGTGTGGTGGAACCGGACTACACTATCGATAGCAGTATTTGCGGTCCTTTTCTCTTCGGCATGCTCCAGGCTACTGATCCCCTTATTGAGAGCACGATGGCAGTACTTATGGACAGGCTTCGGTGCAAAACCGAGGTGGGAGGTATTGCCCGTTACGAGAACGACCGCTACCAGCAAGTCAGCCAGGACATAGCTAATATCCCCGGTAACCCCTGGTTTATCTGCACTATGTGGGTGGCACAATACCATATTGCCAGGGCTCAATCGATAGACGATTTAAAGCCAGCCCTCCAAATCTTCACCTGGGCTAAACGCTGTGCTCTCCCAAGTGGTGTTATTGCCGAACAGGTTCATCCCTACAACCGTGCTCCGCTCGGTGCATCACCGCTGACCTGGAGCCACGCCGCTGTTGTGATAGCAATCCGCAAATACATCGACAGGTACCGTGAACTACAAGCACAGCTACACCATAGGCAAAAAGGTACATAGTCCGCTTATCCGGTCTTTGAATCTCCTGTTGAACAATCTGACGGATTGTGCAGTTTTTCAGTCGCTTTTAAGCGCTAAGGGATAAATTCGACTCCGCCTTCGGTAATCCGACTCAGAAGACGCCGAGAGGCAAAGAGCTAAGATTGCTGGGTCGCTTATTAAGGTTACTTACCCCGGTCAATGAAAAACATAGAACTAAACAGAATGGCTAACTGTTGGGGAAATCCCTCGTATATTGACGAAGTTGCTTTTCATTAGTTTCATCGACGTCTATAATGTAGATGGCCGTCATTGTGAGTAGCGAGAGAATTAACCGATGCGCATTGTCTGCATTGGACAAGCAGCCTTTGGCGAGAAAGTCCTTCAGAAGCTGACTGAAAGGGGCGAAGAAGTTGTTGCAGTTTATACACCCCAAGACATTGCAGGGAAGAGGAACCCGTTAAAGGAATTAGCCATCCAGATAAGTATACCAGTCTTTCAGCCAAGGTCAATGCAAGTCCCTGAAATCTATGAAGAGTACACAAGATTGAAGCCCGACCTGAATGTCATGGCTTTTGTGACCAGTATTCTGCCGGATTCTATCTTAAACTATCCCAAGATGGGGACAATACAATACCATCCCTCATTGCTTCCGAAGCATCGAGGTGGTAGTGCGATTAACTGGGCTATTATCAACGGTGAGACTAAGACAGGCATAAGCGTATTCTGGCCTGACAGAGGTGTAGACACTGGTCCTATCCTATTACAGAAGGAGGTGGAAATCTCTCCCGATGATACTGTGGGCTCGCTCTACTTTGAGAAACTTTTCCCCTTGGGTATAGAGGCATTGGTGGAGGGTATCGAACTGATTAAGAAGGGAATAGCTCCACGAATCCCTCAGAATGAATCACAAGCCACTTACGAGGGCTTGTGCACTGAAAAGGATGCCATAATCAACTGGTCTGCACCTATTGATAGGGTATATAACCTCATTCGGGGCACCAACCCTCAACCGGGAGCAACAACATACTTCCATGGTAAAACATTGAAGATTTTTGACGCGAAGCCAATTTATGACATTGTGGGTGGTCTACCAGGTCAGATTGTTAACAGTAGCGCAGACGGAGTCGTGGTATCACTGAAACGCGGGGCGATATTAGTCCAGAAGGTTCAAATGAACAAATCATCCAAGATAGAGGCAGCCGAATTTGCCAAGCAGGCAAGACTGGAAATAGGCGACAGACTCGGTGAGTAACAGTCTATTAGATTTGCACTGTTCAATACAGAAATCTCATCCATTTCGTATGGTCAAGCATCCCTTAAACGAAATGATGGATTGTGCAGTTTTCCGGTCGCCTTTAAGCGCTAAGGGATAAATTCAATTCTGCTCTGGCTTAAGTCCTTTTCCCCTCTTTAAGGCTTAAGAAGTCCGAGTTATATTCCTCGATTAGGCCGGCATCGGCAAATTTGTTTATCGTTATTGCCCAACTGCACCAGTGCCGGACTCGGTGACGGGTTTGCGCCCGCTGAACACCCCGCCAGTAATGGCGAGAACCCCGGGAAGCAGCATAATACCGGTCAGTGCCATAATTACCCCTCCAGCTACGCCCAATTTAAGTCCAGATTCACCCCTTTTCGTCTTTCTCCAGGCGACGAGGGCGAGAATCCAGCCGACAGGCCCGATAAACGTAACCGCCACATGAAGTATGTTTCCCCACCACATAGGCCCAGGCCCTACTGGAAGAGTCCCTTCATTAACCACATATCTGATGATACCTATTGCGGAGGATGCCCACACCCATACCCCCAAGGCGAAGCTGACCAGCAATACCCCACTACCTTTTTCGGCTTGTACCAATCTTGTCGCCCGAAACCTGTCCCCCAGGAAGCCTGTCAGCGCACCAAAGACCATAGCGGATATGATGCCAGCTAAGGCCGGCCCAATCATTGGCAGGGTAACCTTAATACCCGCCACCGTCAGGCTCGTCGACCACAAAGTCTGGCCACCATCAGTGGGCAATCCAGCCATCGCATGAATCCATCCAGCCATTGTGTAAACAAGTTCAACTGCACCAAGTACCCAGAGCAATGACGAGAATACCACTCCCTTTTTAACGCTGGTGGTGCCGGGCAGATAATTGTACAGGGCTGCGAAAACCGCCCCGAACATGATTCCTTCGACTATACGACCAAAAATCGAGCCAGTTAAAAGTAAGGGATCGGTTAACTCGAGTTCGATTCCGAGTCCGGCCGCCGTAATAACCGGAAACTGATAGGAGAAACCGGTTAACTCAAGTATTACGGATATGATCAAGTAGACTGCTGCAACAGCCACACCGGCTTTGATTCCCCGTCCGAAATCAGCCATTTATCTTATCTCACTATACATTCAGCAAATTTGCTTATCGTTATTGCTCAATTGCGGCGGTGCCGGACTCGCTGGCGGGTTTGCGCCCGCTGAACACTCCGCCAGTAATGGCGAGAACCCCGGGAAGCAGCATAATACCGGTCAGTGCCATAAGCACACCTCCAGTTACGCCCCATTTAAGTCCAGATTCGCCCCTTCTCGTCTTCCTCCAGGCGTCAAGGGCGAGAACCCAGCCGGGGAGTCCGAGAAAGACAACCGACACAAAGAGTATGCTTTCCCACCAGAAAGGCCCAGGCTCTATTACAGGACCCCCGGAAGTGAGCACACCTATAAGGAATAGCAGGGTCAATACTGCCCACGTTACTCCACCCAGAATGAAACTGACCAGCAATACCGACCTCCCCTTTCTTTCTTCCTTCAATTCCTTCCCAGGTAGTCTATGCCATAGTAAGCCTGTCAGCGTACCAAAGAACAGAGTGGATATAATCCCGGCCAATGCCAGTCTAAGCGACGAGAGGCTAATCGTTCCACCATAATAAAAAATTCCACCAATTATCGTGTCATCCGTGGGCCATCCAGGGGTTCTGTAAATAACCTCAATTACGGTGACTATCCAGAGGAACAACGCGAGCACTACTCCCTTTACAATACCGGTGACGCCGGGCAGATAATCGTACAGGGCGGCGAAAACGGCACCGAATACGATTCCTCGGACTATATGATTCAAGAACGCGGTAACCACAAATGAGTCAACCGCGAACATAAACGGGGTGAGTCCAGCTGCATATATATCTGTGATGTATAAAAACTCGGGGTCAATTACTGCAAGTATCGCAGAGATAGCCACATAGACGATCCCGGTGATTATGCCAGCGATGATTCCCCTTTTGAAATCAGCCAATTACCTCACCTCACAATACATTCGGCAAATTTACTTATCGTTATTGCCCAATTTCTGCGGTACCGGGCTCGGCGGCGGGTTTGCGCCCACTGATCACTCCGCCAATAATAGCGAGGACTCCGGGAAGCAGCATAACACCGGTCAATGCCATAATGATCCCAGCAGCCAGCCCCCATCTAAACCCGGACTTGTCCGCCTTCGTCTTTTTCCAGGCGACCCGGCCGAGAATCCACCCGGGCAGTCCGAGAAAGACAACCGACATCATAAGCAGGTCGAACCACCAAAGATCAGGCCCTATTGCAGGAACCTCTCTAAGAATAGCCACACCTATAAAAAATACCAAGGCTAATAATACCCAAATTACTCCTCCCATAATAAAGCTGACCAGCAATACCGGCCTTCCCTTTCTTTCTTCTGTCAATTCTTTCCCCCGAAATCTATCCCACAGGAAGCCAGTAAGTACGCCAAAGATCAGAGCGGATATAATGCCGGCCAATGCCAGGCTAAGCGATGACAGGTTAAGCGTTCCAATATAATAAATTCCATCAATTATCGTGCGATCGGTGGGCCACCCCGGGGTTGTGTAAATAGCACCAACTAAAGCGATTATGTAGAGGAACGCTGAAAGCACCACTCCCTTCTTAACGCTGGCAGTGCCGGGTAGGAAATTGTACAGGGCTGCGAAAACGACCCCGAATACGATTCCGCGGCCTATATATTGAATGAGCAGGGAAATCACGAATGAGGGATCCGTTAAAGACCTCCATGTGAACAGGGGGGTAAGTCCGGTTCCGAGTATAAAGTGCGGGAAGGACAAAGGATTATTTTGGTAAATTGCTCCCAGTATGGCAGAGATAACCAGATAGATGATTCCGGTGGCTACGCCGGCTTTAATCCCCCGGTCGAAATCAGCCAATTATCTAACCTCACTATACATTTAACAAAATTGTTTATCGTTATTGCTCAATTGCGGCAGTGTCGGACTCGTCGGCGGGTTTGCGCCCGCTGAACACCCCGCCAATAATGGCGAGGAGCCCGGGAAGCAGCATGTGACCGGTCAGTGCCATCATTACCCCTCCAGCCATACCCCATTTAAGCCCTGATTCGCCCCTTTTCGTCTTTTTCCAGGCAGCGCGGGCGAGAACCCAGCCAGGGAGCCCGAGAAAGACAACCGACACATAAAGTACGCCATACCACCAGAAAGGCCCAGGCTCCTCTATTATAGGAGCCCCGCCAATACCTACACCTATGATGAAGCCTATGGCAGAGAGCGCCCACATCAATACCCCAAAGATGAAGCTGACCAGCAATACTGGCCTACCTTTTCTTTCTTCTGCCAATTCTTTCCCCCGAAACCTATCCCACAGGAAGCCGGTCAGTGCGCCGAAGGCCAGAGCGGATATAATGCCAGCCAATGCCAGGCCAACCGATGACAGGCTGATCATTCCACTGTAATAAGTCCCGGAACCCGAGAAGCCGTCGGCATGCCAAGCCCACCCAGGGGTTGTGTAAATAGCCTGAATTACAGCGATTATCCAGAGGAACGCCGAGAGCACCACCCCCTTCACAATGCTTCTGGTGCCGGGGAGGAAATTGTACAGGGCGGCGAAAACCACCCCGAATACGATACCACGGATTACACGGGGGACTATATCGACAAGGATCAAGGTAATCACGAATGAGGGATCCATTAACTCGAGTGAGGTTCTGAGTCCGGCTGCCATCGTAATGTCCCCAAACTGAACGGAGATACCGGTTACTTCAAATATCACGGAGATGATCAAGTAGACCGCTGCAGCAGCCACACCAGCTTTAATACCACGTCGGAAATCAGCCATTTCCTGAATCCTTGACTATTAACATAATTCTTTTTACACTAAGGAAGTTATTATATCATGGGGTTAGCCAGGGGTGGAACTACAATGAAGAGTAAAAATCCGATAGTTGTAATCGGCTTGGTTGGGCTCGCTATTATTGCTGCAGTCGGCATCTATACTCTTCTCAATCCGGAGCCCGCGCTCAAAGTCCACTCTGCAGCTTACGGTTATTATTTCCAAGAATCCAGAATAGGGGAGCTACAATTAACATCAGTCGACAACAGGACTTATCAATTCGAAGGAGAGTTCAACATAGATACCATCGTCGGAGAGGTCGGGGTGAGTTTTCATGGGGAGGTTGGAGATTTCAGGGATTCAGTGCCCCAATCCACGTCTTTTGGATGGAGTTCCGATGACCCTTCTCTGCCATTTCCGACGGCAATAGATGCGGCCATTTTTGTTGATGTAACCAGGGAGATGACTTTGTTACTACCACCGGAACGCTGGGGTGACATTGATGTGGGGTACTCAGAGCAGTTCATCACCTCGATGGTCTCTTATGGCGGTATACCGGAGGTAACCGTGGAGATGACTGCCATCGGAAAAGAGGACCTTGTGGTCCCCTACGGCACCTATGAGAATTGTTTCGTGTTGAATGGAACAGAATCTGACATAGGTCTGGAGATGACACTCTGGGTAACTGAGCAAGGTATCGTGCCCCAAGCAGAAGTTACAATGGCCGTGCGCGGTGTTGACCCTCTTACGTTAACAATGAAACTCGAACATTATGAATGAAAGAATTATAGAATTCCTTAACTCCATTCCCAAAACGGGTACCACCCATTTAACCGTGGTCGAAAGCTAAAATTCCCAGGTCGCTTATTAAGGTACATAACATATCAAGGTATTGACTCCCTTTTGAAGTAGTGATATCCTTATATATTAAACATTCTACCAGGTGTTACTTTTATATTGCTATAGTATATAAGATTCACTTATGAATGTGTCCGGCTAAATGAGCGCGGCTTAGGGGGTGAAGGGATTTACTATGGAGGGAACTCTCAAAAGCAATCTCTGGAGATTCGCACGCTTTGCGCACAATGGCGATTTTAGTTGCGAGACGACCTTCTATCTTTAGTAAAGGAAGTGATGCTTATGGAAGCGAAAGTTGTGCAATAGACAGGTTGCTATGCCCCCCGGTCGAGGGGGCGATAAGGCAACAAAGAAAGTAATAAAAGGAGAAAGAGTGAAAAATATGAAAGACAAATATAAAGTGCCGGGACTTGCTTTGGCATTAGTGGTACTTCTGGTTTTTGTCCTTTTTAGCGGCGCCAGTGCCGGCAACTCAGAGCCGCCGTTTGAAGTTAGAAGCGACGAATTCGGCGAGAAAGTAATAGAGATAAACCCACCCTACCTGCCATCAGCACAGGAAGTTATCGAGAAATACGGTGTGACAGCGATAGACGTAAACCCGCGTCGCCCCCAGGGAGAGGTTATCGAACTCACGGCACCTCTATCTCTTGAAGAATGCGAACATTTTCGTGCTTACGAGGCCGAGTTTTGGTTCGTAGACGACCCTCAATCGCTTGTTCGTGCTTTCGTGACTAGTTTCGTGGGTGGGTTCGCACTGATCAGGGATTTGACAGAGTATTTACAGTATTACGACTTCGATCAAGACGGGGTGCCCAGGGTGGGGGTAACCTCCATGGACTTCGTTGAACAATTCAAGGAACCGGAACCACATTTTACCATTAGATTTGAAATTATCGACCCCGACGAAGTGAAGCACCTCGAGGAAGCTGCCCGGGAGATTGACAAAAAAACCTATGTAATGGGAGCTTCCTATTCTTATCTGGAAGGACGCATAACAGTGGACTTGACCACGCCGAACCAAGAGTGCTGGAAGGACATTTACCAGGAGTACCGGGATCTACCGCTCCGGTTCTATTTCGTTGGTGACCCCCAACCCGAGCCCTTGAGCGTCACCGACCATGTAGCTGACGATATCGAGACCCTGAGCGTAACCACCCACGGTGGGGGAGAATGAATAAGGATCGGCACAGACGGAGGCAGGGGCACCTCCGGATTTCTGGCTGACTGGTCCAGTTACCCCTATTATTCTTACATGGTTACATACGGCCATGCCGCAGCAGGTGTAGGTGCGGAAGTTTACAGTTATGACTATCAGGACGAAGTTGGCATAACTATTAGGATGATAGGTGGAGGAATTGGGAATGACGCTGGGTTGTACGTTATCTATCCGTATGTTAATTCCGATAATGTAATATACTCCTGGGTCAATGACAAAGAAATTGAATGGACGTGGGACGTGGATGGCTGGGTGAATGATGTTACGCGGGGACAGAGCATGTGGTACGCCAGTGGTAAACGCGGGCTAGTAATGTTGACGGTGGATCAAGTGAGAGATACATATATCAGATACAGGAGGGACAAGGGCGGCGAGGGTGACTCAGGGTCTCCTCTATTTTACGTTTACAGTTACGGGTCGTACTGCTTCTATTATGTACATGGAGTGCATACGCATCCTGGCCCGTGGTGGGACCGGGATGGGCGCGGATACGGCACAAGAATTGGACAGGTTGAGGACCTGTTAAATGTTAGTTATCCGGGGTGATGTCGGTTTGAGTGTTACCTGAGGATGATGGCAGAATGAGAAGAACAAGGCAGGTGCAGCAATAAAAACAATAAAAAATGGAAAGACGATCTTAGAGGCCTCACTCTGCCTTGTTCTGCTCTGTAGCTTGATTCTTCCTGCGGTGGTTGCTGAAGCTTCAGCAACTGCCCTACAGGGGACGTGGGTGCTGGAATATTACGGAGAACCGGGGAATCTTATAGCACCTTACCCGGACAAAGATATTACACTCACAATCAGTGGCTCTGACTTTAGTGGAAATGCCGGCATGAATTCATATTATGGGAAGTGGAAAGTGGTTGGGGACAAATTATTGATTGTAGAGGGCTATCGTACAGAAGAGGCTGGCCCCGAACACCTGATGGAACAGGAAGACCGCTATTTTCGCATCCTTTTTGTCCCTGAGGTGACTTACGAGATCACCAATGGTAAATTGACCCTGTCCTCCAGCGAAGGGCTGCTCGTATTCATAAGGGGGGTTGCTGACAGGGGCCACGGAGAATGCGACGTCGGCAACTGGACGGACATCAAGCAGGTCGCCGCAGGCAGCCATCACACGGTGGGGCTTAAGTTCGACAGCACCGTTGTCGCCGTGGGCTGGAACGACGACGGGGAGTGCGAGGTCGGCGGCTGGACGAACACCACCCAGGTCACAGCAGGTAGCCATCACACGGTGGGACTTAAATCCAACGGCACCGTTGTCGCCGTGGGAGACAACTACGACGGGCAGTGCGATGTCGGCGGCTGGACAGGCATCAACCAGACTGCCGCAGGATACTTTCACACGGTGGGGCTTAAGTCCGACGGCACCGTTGTCGCCGTGGGAAGCAGCAGCTTCGGGCAGTGCGAGGTTGGTAACTGGACGGACATCGTCCAGGTCGCCGCAGGCAGCTTTCACACGGTAGGGCTTAAGTCCGATAGCACCGTGGTCGCCGTGGGCTGGAACCCCCCCGGGCAGTGCGAGGTTGATAACTGGATGGACATCATCCAGGTCACCGCAGGCGGACTTCACATGGTGGGGCTTAAATCCGACGGCACCGTGGTCGCCGTGGGATTGAACGGCGACGGGCAGTGTGATGTCGGCGGCTGGACGGGCATCACTCAGGTCGCCGCAGGTTTCGAACATACAGTTGGGCTTAAGTCCGACCGCACCGTGGTCGCCGTGGGATTGAACGGCGACGGGCAGTGCGATGTCGGCGGCTGGACGGACATCATCCAGGTCGCTGCAGGCTCCGAACATACAGTTGGGCTTAAGTCCGACGGCACCGTGGTCGCCGTGGGTGGTGCCATCCCGGACGATGCTATCCCGGACGATGCTATCCCCGAAGCCGAGTGCTTCGTCGCCACCGCAGCCTACGGCGCCCCAATGGCCGAGGATATACAAGTTCTCCGTGATTTCAGGGATGAATACCTCCTGACCAACCCGCTGGGACAAGCCGTGGTAGGCATCTATTACAGGGTCAGCCCACCAACGGCTGAGTTCATAACTGAGCATCCAAGCCTGAAGCCAATAGTGAGGGCTGGACTGCTGCCTGCTCTGGCCATGAGCACCATAGTTGTCAACACTACTCCGGCCGAAAAGGCGGCCATAATAAGCTTGGTGGTGCTGGTTTCAGTGGCACTGGCCGTCTGGGCAAAGAGGCGGCGAGGCAGAGGCCCACAGTATACCTGGGGGTGAAATTGCACAAAAGCCTGTGTTGTTACCTCTGACGTAACGATAGGACAGATTGCGCGGTTTTCCAGTCGCTTTTAAGCGCTAAGGGATAAGATTGAATTCCTGGCTTAAACCGGGGCTTCAACAAATATTTTGGTGCCTTTACCCGGCTTAAGCCCTTTTCCCTTCTTTGAGGCTTAAGAAGTCCGAGTTATATTCCTCAATCAGCCCGGCATCGGCAAAGCTGAAGTAGCGATTCTCGCCTATTATGATGTGGTCCAGGACCTTAATCTGCATAATATTTGCGGCGAAGACCAAATCCTGGGTTATTTGTTTATCGTTGTCGCTGGGCTGAGGATTTCCGGCCGGGTGGTTGTGGACGAAGATTAAGGCTGCAGCGTTATGTTTGACGGCGCTTTGGATAATCTCCCGAGGATAAATAGCACTGGCGTTCAGTGTCCCTTCAAAAAGGTCCTCAATCTCGACAACGCGATTTTGGGAATCAAGGAACATCACTTTGAAGACTTCTTTTTTCA
>CAZZAC010000040.1:0-11775 GCA_964652095.1 uncultured Dehalococcoidales bacterium
GGAACGTTGCCAAAAACTATTATAACCGTGATGATAATACCAGTAAGAGCGCCAAGGGCTGTGAAAGGGATATGCTCCTTGAGTTCTTTTGCTATGCGCCTGAGCATTTCTTATTTTGCTAATGGGGCTATTTTTTTATAACACCGGGAGCAGAGTCCGGAGAATTCAGAAAGATGATGTTCGGTATGGAAGCCAAAATCTTGGGCGAAGTCGTTTTCCTCTTGACACAATTCTTTATTAGCGAATTCTCGGATTGCTCCGCAATGCTGGCAGACCATGAAGCGATGGCAGCCTTCTGTGGCATCTAAGCTACACTTCACAAATCCGCCGCTGGACAGCATTTTGTGAGCTAGGTTGAGGCTGCAAAGCAAATCGAGTATGCGGTAGATGGTAACGTGGTTTAGATATTTGCCTCTGGCGCGCAAAATCCCCTGTATATCGTAAGGGGAAAGCGGTTTTTCGGTTTCTTCCAGCACCTCGAGCACCAGCTTCCGTGGCTTGGTTGCCTTGTGTCCCTGAGCTTGCAAAATTCGAATTGAGTCTCGAACCATGGCAATATTTTACCCGAAGGGAAGGCTAAATGCAACAATATTGCAATTAGCTATTAAGAATAATCGCTTATTTGTCTTGAAAAAAGCAGCGTACTAGAGGGTCAACTCTGTTTTTCTTCCTACGCTCTGCCCACGGGGATTGCTTCGGCTGACTCGAAGAACCCTTCTCCCTCGACGGGAGGGGTTTAGTGTGAAGGTGGGTGAAAATGGGTCGAAGCTTTTCTCCTCAAGCCTGCTAAGCGCGGGGGCGCAGGGAAGAATAGAGTTGACCCTCTTTTATGGTTGCCAACTCAGGAAGGGATAGGTCACCCCATTGACGATATTCCAGATATATACCAGGTTACGCGTACTAGGGTTGGCGACCGCGATTACGTTCCAGGCTGCACCTGAGAAGGTGGCGACGTCCTGCATTTCTGCTGTGGTCTTGCCTGTCCCGCCATCCGATGTAGCTTGTCCACTGGTTTCGATGTCCCAGAAAGAATTGCTTACAGCGGCATTACTATTGCACCCTACCAGACCACCAGCAGTCGAATTGCCACTAACGCTGGCGGTAGAATAGGATTTGCTCACAGTGCCCTCAGACCTGTTTTCTCCCACCAGACCACCGACTGACGAATTGCCGGTCACGCTGCCGGTGGCACAAGAGTCGCTCACAGTGCCCCCGTAATTATATCCCACAAGACCGCCGACAAACTCATAGCCAGTTACGCGACAGGTGGAATAAGAGTTGCTCACAGCATCAAATAGATTCTCCCCTGCCAGACCGCCAACAAACGAATATCCAGTCACATTGCCGGTGGAATAAGAGTTGCTCACAGAGCCATCATAATTCGTACCCAACAGACCACCAACACTGTCGCGGCCAGTCACGCTGCCGGTGAAATAAGAGTTGCTCACAGCGCCCCCTGGATTGCCTCCCACCAGACCCCCAACAGGCCCATCACCAGTCACATTTCCGGTGCAATAGGAATCACTGACAGTGCCCAAATTCTCTCCCACGAGACCGCCAACGTTGCCTTCGCCAGTGACAGTGACGTTCACCACCCCGATATTCTTGATAATGGCTCCTCTATCAATATCACCGAAGAGCCCAACAAGATCCTCGTCGGGGCGATTGATAAACAGGTCCCTTATCTCATAGCCCTGACCGTCGAATGTCCCCCGTAATCCTACATACAAAATCCCAATAGGCTCCCAACCCTTTCCCTGATTGGCTGTCGGGCTCGCCAGCTCGGTATAGCCGGCCGTAGTAGAATCAAGGTCGTTCATCAGGGTGTGGCTACCGGTCAAGTTGCCTCTGACGGCATCCAGATCATACCAAGTCCGTATTTCCAGGTTTTGGGAAGGAGGGAGAGGAGGAAAGCTGGGCCCACAGCCCACCATTCCCACAGCTAAGGCTGCCGTAACCAAAAAGATGCTGACTCTTGCCACGTAGCCGCGTCTACTCGAACTAAACATCATCTTTATAACCTATATCACCTTATAGTAGTTACGGCACTATCCTATGATAACATTGTTAAATTCTAGTTAAGGGAATAAGGAAATCAGCAATAGTTTTTATGTGGTGCCTGGGGCGTACTCCAGATGCTTGTACCATTATTTCCCTCCCGCAACGCCCGTCGTCACTTATATTATGTAACGAGGCAGGCACTATCGCCAAACCTTGAAGTACCCGCCCCGTTAAATCAGCCGCCCGTCAGGAGTCCCAGATAGTGATGTTATAAGGGGGAAGACCGATAGTCATATGGTCCCAGTCAAGGTACAACCAGTCCGCATAGCAATAGCTATCAGTGCATATTACTTGATACCGTTCGTTTCCACCATATACATAATATCGGTAACCTTTGATGGCAACAAAATGGCCTCCCGGCGGCGGCCAGTCAGGATCCCCTGGGGGATCCCCCTGTAGTTCATCGTTGAATCTCGCTGCGCTTACCGCTGTCGGAAAACCCCTGTTTATCCAATTGACTATATTCTCGTAATCATCATGGCTCGGCCAGAAAAGCCAGTAATAGTGGAAGTTGTCGTAACCATCATTGGTAGCTGGATTTCCATCTGGATCCTCGGTCATAGCAACGAACCCGGGGCCGTAGTTCCACGGCCATGTGCTTCCATTACTGTCAGTTCCCATACAATCAAAGAGGCGATCATACATTGCCTCCCTTGTTGACGGTAAGTCGGGGTATGGTGGGCCGTACCCAATGAATCTGGTTCTGTAATACCATCCGATTGACACTCCAGAGCATGGGCCACACCACTTTCTATCTCCCTCGGAATAGTGGGTCATAGGTAGCGCGTAGCAACCGCTGCCAGACAATGATAGCGGGCTGTAGTCGCTGCTCTCCAGCAGGTCGGACATCGCCTCCCCGGTCGCCTTCTTGTTAGCTTTGTAGACCTCAGGCGAGGGCATAGCGGCTGTCAAATTCGCTGCCGGGATAGCGAAGTCAAAGACCAGATTCACTGCCGCCTCCTGCTCACCAACCCGATAGACGGCAAAAAGATTGTCAAAGCCCAAATACAATAGACGACTTGGCCTACCCACGCTTTCCACGTCAATCGCAAGATCTCTTTTCAGGGCGGATTTGACCTCATCGGCGTTGGGAATAGAAGGCGGAGGACAGTCTGCGGCCTCGAACACAGGATAGCCATATGCTGAACTGCCAACAATGATATGCCCGACAACTTGGCCACTATTGTCAATGGTGAACATGTAGGCACTCGGTTGTCCATCCAAGCCGTAGCAGATCTGCGGTGTCGTTAAGCGGGCGCCCTTCCATTCTGGAGGTTCAATCGTGTTATCCAGCCAGGCCTGCCCTGCCTCCTGAGCTACGATGACCTCATTCTTGCCTCCAGCAGCAAAAGCTACACTTGTCAATGATAAGCTTAGTGTCAATATAACAGCTAAAACTATTACTAGTATCTTTTTCACGTTTGCCTCCTTTCAAGATAATTTGTTACACGTACTCCAAATAAAAAGGCTTTTCCCCGGTGATTCACGGCCTATCTCTAGCGTTCACAGGTACCACCTCCTTCTTCCAGTTAGCTCTCGCCGTCTTCTAGGCTAATTTGAGCGTCCCCGTAAAAAGTCTCCGGGAATATCGCACACGTTAACAGTGAGTATAAGAATAACATTCTTTCGATAAAAAGTCAATAGTTTTTCTGATTTTCCAAGATTTTCCTAGCCCGTCAAACCGCGAGCTCTTCAAGCAGTATTATTGCGGCCTCTTTATCCAGGGGCTGGTTGTTGTTGCCGCACTTGGGCGATTGCACGCATGAGGGACAGCCGTCAGCGCAGGGACATTCCTCCACAGCTTTCAAAGTGGCCTGCCAGAGCTCGGTTATCATCTCGAATCCCTTTTCAGCAATGCCAATGCCTCCGGGGTGGGCATCGTAAATAAAAATCTGCGCCTTGCCGGTGTCGGGATGAAAAGGAGTGGAAACGCCGCCAATGTCATTGCGGTCGCAAAGGGCAAACAAGGGGAGTATGCCAATGGCAGCGTGTTCACAAGCATGTAAACCGCCGTGAAAGTCAAGCCCAGCATCGGCTATTTTGTCAATCGCCTTCTGAGGCAAGCCAAACCACAGGGCCTTGGTGGGAAAGTTTTGTGCTGGCAAATCAAGAGGCTCCTCTTCGATGACCTCTTCGGTGAATTGTTTTTTCCTCTTAAAGCCCACTACCGTGATAGTAACATCAACATCTCCGAAGTAAACCTTCACACCGTGGCAATCTTTTTCCTCGAGCAGCTTTGTGACCCGGATGTCGTGTATTTCCATAGTCTGGGTATAGTAATTTACAGGCCTCGGTTCTGCCCAGGCAATACGCCGGGCTAAGTCGAGCTCCTTTATGAGGTAAGATTCACCCTGGTGAAGATAGATAGCGCCGGGGTGTACTTGGAAAAAGGCAACACTGGCTTCCACTGTCTCTAACAAGCACCCATCCCCACCATCAATGACAGCATAATTTTGCCCTGATGTTGCCCTGATATTTATATCCTGAGCGGGATAGGAGATAAAGGGAGCGGGATGCCATCTCTCTTGGCGTTTTCTTAACCTCCCTTCTTGTTCCAGCTCAGTTATTATGGCGCTACTGTCGCCGAAGAATTCCCCATCCTTATCTTCCAGTGGTTTCTCCCAGGCAGCGCAGAGGAGGTGAGGCTTCAGTATATAAGGGTTGTCAGGATTGATTATGGCGTTGTCAAAGTTCTTACTGAAAAAGAAATCTGGATTACGCATCAGGTATTGGTCAAGCGGATTTTCCTGGGCAATAAGAAAACTCAAGGAGCTGTGGGTGCTTCGTCCGCTACGCCCTGCTTGCTGCCAGGCACTGGCAATGCTTCCGGGGTAGCCTGTAAGCACAGTTGCATCCAAATCGCCGATATTTATTCCCAGCTCTAGGGCTGTCGTGGCGACCAAACCGAGAAGCTCGCCTTCGAAAAATTGATGCTCAATTCGGCGTCTATCTTCGGGAAGGTACCCCGCCCGGTAAGGACTGATTTTGTCCCTCAGGGAGGGAGGTAATTGTTCCTTGGTATAAATATAAATGAGTTCGGTAAGCTTACGAGTGCTGGCAAACACCAGACTACGAATCTCTTTCTGAACAAGCTCTCCAAGAAGAAAAGCCGCCTCGCTGTTGGAACTGCGTCGGCTGGTCTTAGCCTCATCAATAACAGGCGGATTCCAAAATGTGAAGTATTTTTCGCCATGGGGTGAGCCATCTTCAACAATGGCCTCAAAAGGCAAGCCGACGATATTTTGGGCATGCTCTTGAGGATTGGCGATGGTGGCTGAGCAGCAAATAAACTGAGGGTTAGCGCCATGAAAAGTGCAAAGCCGCCGCAACCGCCGCAAGACGTTAGCTACGTGAGAACCGAAAACACCTCGATAAATATGAGTCTCATCTATTACTACATATTTGAGATTGTGAAACAATTTAGACCACGATTGATGATTGGGCAGAATGCCCAAATGGAGCATATCGGGGTTGGTGAGTACTACCCTGGCCTGTTTTCTTATGGCTGCTCTTTCATCCTGCGGTGTATCGCCGTCGAAAGTAGCCATGGCTCTTGGGGAGATTGCTTCGCCTCTGGCTCGCAATGACAGGGAGCTAGCGATTTGTTTCAGGCTCCGTAGCTGGTCCTGGGCCAGAGCTTTCGTGGGAAAGATATAAAGAGCACGGCTGTCCTTATCATGTAAAAGCGCATCGAGCGTAGCTAGTTGATAGCACAGGGTCTTGCCACTGGCACTTGGCGTGGCTATTATCACATTTTTCCCAGCCAGGATGGCATTCAAGGCTTTTGCTTGGTGGCTATAAAGAGCGGATATCCCCAGGGATTCCAGGCATGTTTGAAGGCTGAGGTGGAGGGGGTTATCCAGTTTGCCAAAAATAGCGCCTTGGTGAGGGATGTGTTCAATATGGACAATCTGTTGGCTATAATCGGTTAGGCTGACAAAGTGGTGAAGAAAAGCAGCGGCATCCATCAAGGACAGGTTTCTATTTTCGAACTCAATAACTCTACATCGGGGTAGTTCTGGACAATGAATTTTACAACATTGGTTAGGGTTTCATCGGCATGTCTTCTGTGGTTGCTAACGCAGGCTACGCCTAAAGTGGCTAATTGCCATAAATCCTGATTATCCACCTCGGCTACGGAAATATTGAACTTATTTTGTAGTCGTGTAATGATGGACTTAATTACCTGTCTCTTACCTTTAAGGGACTGGTTCTCAGGGAGGCGAAGCTCAATTTGACACACACTGACGTGCATTGGTTGTTTCCCTCTTTATTTCTCTGCCTATAAGGCGAGGATAAACCTCGCCACTACATTCATCTGTAGGGGCGGGGCTTGTCCCCGCCCGTAATTTTCAAGGAAGAGGTTTGGGAGTTATAATCCCTTTCTAACAATATAAGCAGTAAGGTCAGCAAGGCGACAGCTATAGCCCCACTCGTTGTCATACCAGGCTAAGACCTTTATCAGGTTGTCATCAATGACCATAGTGCTTAAGGCATCGAAAATAGCACTGGCTGGATTGCCCTTAAAATCCGAACTCACCAGCGGCTCGTCACAATATTCCAGAATTCCCTTAAGCTCTCCGTCAGCAGCCTTACGAAAGGCATCGTTAACCTCTGCAGTGCTTACCTTTCTCTTCAAATCAGCTACAAAGTCCACAAGAGATACTATGGGGGTAGGCACTCTTATGGCGATGCCATGGAGCTTGCCCTTAAGCTCAGGTATGACCACAGTTACGATGCGAGCGGCGCCGGTGGTGGTGGGTATAATGTTGGTACCGGCAGACCTTGCTCGGCGCAGGTCGCGGTGAAACACATCCAGTATTTTTTGGTCATTAGTATAAGAGTGGACGGTAGTCATTAACCCGTGAACAATGCCAAAGTTTTGGTGAAGGACTTTAACTACAGGGGCAATGCAATTAGTGGTGCAGGAGCCGTTGGATATAATGCGGTGCTTAGCCGGGTCATATTGCCCTTCATTGACACCAAGGACAATTGATATATCCTCTTCTTGAGCCGGTGCTGAAATAATTACTTTCTTAGCACCGCCTTGAAGGTGGGCAGCAGCTTTGCTCGCCTGCGTGAAAAGCCCGGTGGATTCAATCACAATATCCACCCCGTAGTCTCGCCAGGGAATTTTCCCCGGGTCACGCTCAGCTAAGACCTTTATTTCTCTGCTATCAACTATGATGCAATCGTCTTTAGCTTCCACCTTACCGGGATAGATGCCATAATTGCTATCGTACTTGAAGAGATGGGCATTGGTTTTAGCATCGGTAAGGTCATTCACCGCCGCCACCTCTACCCTACCACCACAACGCTGGATAATTGCCTTCAGGGCTAACCTGCCAATGCGCCCGAAGCCATTGATACCTGCTTTTGTTGCCATTTTTAACCTCCTCTTTTATCGCTAATCTTTAGCTATATATAAAGAAGCACCGTTCATATCAACATTACTCACCCTGTCTTCCTCCATCAAGAGCTTAAGATGAGCAAGGGTCCCAGTAACAGCCATTCGCTTGTCCCAAACTGGCAGATCCCGAAAAGCGGTGCCTCCCTGGTCAGCCATCCAGGGAATTTCCTGAGCTATAGCGTAGGCTGTCTGCATACCATTGCGCAGAGATTTCATGATGGCTCTCTTCCTGTCTTCGTGATGCTGGAGTATCTTTTCTGTTCTCAGCCCTAAAGCATTGAACAGCGGTCCATGTCCCGGGAGGATGAAATTAACCTTCAGGCGCTCTAGTTTTTTAAGGGAAGAAACATAGTCGCCCAGGGGGTTATCGCCGGAGAGAGGGTTGAAGCCAACGTGAGGAGTGGTGTCATACAGGATATGGTCACCGGTGATAATAAACTTCCTTTCTCGTTCATAAAGGCAGATATGGCCTGGCGAGTGCCCTGGCGTCCACAACACCTCAAATTCGAAAGAGTCGTTGGAAATTATGTCGCCATCCTCCAGCATAACTTCAGGCGAATCCGGGGTAACATATTTGTTCATCCATAACGAGGCTTCTTTTAGCTGAGGCAGTTCGTCCTGAGGAACACCATTTTGGCGAAGCAGCTCTTCAGTCTTTTTAATCAGCTCAGAAGAATCTTTATACCTGGGAGAGATAGAACCTGCATCAATCCTGTGAATAGCTACTTGAGCCCCGCAGATTTGTTTTATCTTGCTTGATAACCCATAATGGTCGGGATGTATATGGGTGATAACCACTTTTTTGATGTCTCGAAGTTTGAGGTATGCCACTTTTAGCCCTTCCTGCAGAGCCCACAAAGATTCCTGGCTATCCCAGCCGCTATCAACCAGTATATGACCATCACCGCCTTCAATTACATAAACATTGGTAGACCATGATGCACCTCCGGGACCGGGACTTTTTATTTGATGAACACCGTTTAATACCTGCATTATTTCATCCCCTCTAAATTATACAACGCCTTTTTGCCAGGGTATTGTGCAGTCCCTCTTAATTCCTCCTCTATCCTGAGGAGGCGATTGTACTTAGCCAGTCTCTCGCTGCGACAAGGGGCACCAGATTTGATGAATCCGGCATTGCTGGCCACCGCGAGGTCGGCAATAGTAGTATCCTCGGTCTCACCAGACCTGTGGCTGATAATGGTTGTCCATCCCGCCTGGTGAGCTCCTTTGATAACAGCCAGGGTTTCACTGAGTGTGCCTATCTGATTTAGCTTAATAAGGATTGAGTTGGAGGACTTCTGGGCAATGCCTTTTTCCAGACGCTTCATATTGGTAACATAAAGGTCATCGCCCACAATCTGAATCTGCTTTCCCAGTCGGGCAGTGAGCAACGACCAGTTTGCCCAATCATCCTCAGCCAACCCATCCTCAAGGCTGATGACAGGGTAATCCGAGACTAATTTGACATAATAGTCAATCATTTCTGTGGAACCGAGGGTAACACCTTCTCGGGAGAGGACATATTTTTCATCTTGGTAGAAAGTGCTGGCGGCTGGGTCCAGGGCGATAAATAAGTCCTGGCCGGCTTTATAGCCAGCCATGCCAATGGCTGCTAGTATCAGCTCCAGCGCATCTTTATTAGCAGGGAGTCGGGGAGCAAAGCCACCCTCATCTCCCACATTGGTGCTTAATCTCTTATCTTCAAGCACTTTACGCAGGGAATGATACACTTCGCTGCTTATTTGCATGGCTTGATGGAAATTGGCAGCGCCCACTGGCACTATCATAAATTCCTGAAAATCTATGGAGTCCGAGGCATGCTTACCCCCATTGAGTATATTTAACATGGGGACAGGCAATTGTTTAGCTCTTGTCCCTCCTAAATAGCGGTATAAAGGAACACGCCGGAAGCTAGCTCCGGCCCTGGCTACGGCAAGAGATGTCCCCAGTATGGCATTAGCCCCCAGCCGGGCTTTATTAGCAGTGCCATCGAGTTCAATTAGTCGCTGGTCAATAGCCGCCTGTTCTAGAGGGGACATCCCCACTATTGCTGAAGCAATTTCAGTATTAACGTGTTCTATGGCTTTTAGAACGCCGAGCCCCCCGTATCTACTTTTATCACCATCACGGAGCTCCACAGCCTCATATTTCCCGGTGCTCGCCCCTGAGGGGACAGCGGCAACGCCTATGGTGCCGTCAGCTAATACTACCTCCACTTCTATGGTTGGATTGCCCCGAGAATCGAGAATCTCTCTCGCTCTTATGCTTTTGATACTGGCCATTTCCCTTGCCGTCATTATGAGCGTAGCGAAGCAATCTCATAATTTTTACGTCTCTTGGCCAAGGAGATTGCTTTGTCCACCGCCTCGGCAGCACTCTGAACCCTGATTATGGAATCGTCATCCCGCCCGTTTCGTGACAGTGACCAGGTATTCAAGCCGATGACCGGGATGCCACTCTTCAGAGCGTAGGCAATTTCGCTTAGTGTTCCATAGCTTCCGCCGATGGCAATCACTGCCTGGGCTGACTTCACCACCGCGACATTTCTGGCCTCGCCTATGCCCGTGACCACGGGGATATCTACCCAGGGGTTTGCCATGCTCGAATCTTGTCCAGGCAAAATGCCCACGGTCAAGCCACCTTTTGATTTAGCCCCGCGACAAACCGCCTCCATCACGCCACCCAAGCCACCGCATATTACGGTGACACCCTGCTGGGCTAACAATTCACCCACGCTCTGAGCCAGCTTAGCTTCCTCTGGGGAGCAGGAAGAATCCCCGATAACAGAGATAATCATTTCGTAGCTTAGTATATTATATTATCACACAGCCCTGAGTCCCTGCGAATTGCATTGTAGCACGATTTCATCCCGCAGAGGAAAACAAGAAACCTGTCCTGGATTATTGAACAAAACGTCAGAATGTTGTGCTTCACTCCTCTTGATTCACGGAGGCGAAGTGTTTACAGTGCTAATGGGTACTGGTAATATCATTGTGAATATTGTCAAAGGAGAAAAGTAAAAATGTTAACTTATCAACTTCGTGAGCATTCCTTTCTACTTAAAGAAGGTGGCACTTTAGATTTTCCGAATATGGTGTATGTAGAATTCCTGTTCTGTCCTACAGAGGCTTTAGGGAAACATTCTGGTAGAGGGAGAACCGTTTTGCTTGGAAGTGACGCAAGAATTCGATATGACGCAAATACTGGTAGGTCATATGTAGATTCTGTACCGCTCTTAAAACCGCTTCATGTCACTATTAAGGAGCATAATATTATGGTAAGGCTAAGGGGAAATCGGCTTCACATACGGACGTATTACGAAGAGAGAGATGACCTTGTTAGGCTGATTGAAGCCGTATACTATGGGCTTCCACCCATACTGAATCTAAATTTTGCGGAGCCACCGATTATTAAACGTGTGAAAGGAAAAGTTGGGAGCACCATATTTTGTTGGGAACATAAACTAGAATTCTTTGGCTTCGAGGTCACTACTCAAGAGACACAAGTGGAGAAGGTGAATTCTGCTTGGTTTACTATGGAATTTTTGAATACTCATCCTGCGCGAAGACGAGTTCTAGCCGCGCTGCAACATTTCTACGTGGCCTGCCGATTGAGCGAAGCAGGCAACTGCCCATCGGATTTTATGGCTGAGGTCCTACTTAACTACTATAAGATTCTGGAGGTTCTTTTCCCACCTAAAGGCGAGGTAAAAACCAGAAAAGATGCAGTGTGCATTGGGTTAGCAAAACTGGGCTACTCTAAAGATGAGATTGAGCGTGACTTTTTACCAGTAATGGCTCTACGTAATGAGATTGATGTTGGTCATACAAAATTATCATTATTTGATAGAAAACAACTTAATATTTTGCATAGGTATACTGATGCAGCAGAAGGACATTTCCGTTCAATGTTACGTCGCTTAATTGACAAGTTGAAATTAGACAACGATTTAATTGAAGCAGACCCGAAAAGAGTTGTAGATAAACAAACTACTGCCTTAATTCATAGGATTGGTACTACTCTACCTAAATCAACCCCCAAACGTGGACTTATTCCGCAACTATAAGCTTGAAATCCGGTTCAATTTATCAGAGTTGAAATGATTGTTTGAGATGTTCAATTTAAAGCCTTTCAGGGTATTCTGGGGACATAATACCTAATTTGTAGTAGGCCTGATTGGTATGGTGTCCCTGGAACTCATGGGCAGGCAATGTTCATTCGGTCGCTGTCCCAGCAATGCCAGTTGTCATCGCCGAAGGATTTTCTGAACGAGGTTTTGTTTATAGTGTGAAATCAGAATA
>CAZZAC010000041.1:0-11695 GCA_964652095.1 uncultured Dehalococcoidales bacterium
CAAACAACATCAAGCAGGGTCCTACCCATTGTGTTCCGCTTATGCCCATCCAGGCTCCCGGTATCCCCCAGTAGGCTATCTCCATTTCATATATTGTTTGCTCTCCGAGAGAGGCACCACATCCACCATATTTCTCTGGCCAGCTCATAACGAGCCAACCCCTTTGTGCCAGTTTCCTGGACATAGATATTTCGAACTCAAAATCCCTGTACTCCCCATCAATTAAGGTGTTTCGCACCAAATCCGGAGGTAACTCGGCTTCGGCAAACTTGCGAATTTCTTCCTTCAAGGCTAGTTCTTTTTCGCCCAGTCTAAAGTCCATTCTTACCTTCCCGGGAATTAATTATCCAAGGTGTAGCGCCTCTGCCTTTATTCCACTGCACGCGATGATTCAAACAACGAAGCACACTGCCCAGCCAGACAGACCAAATTGTAGTGATAACCGTTAATGTCCAAACTTTCACACAACCAGCTAAAGCACCGATTTCCAAATACGGGACTACAAATTGAGCCTGCTGATAGCACACAGTGAGCCATTACTTTGGTTGGGGCGGGTCTGGATTTACCAATTCCTTAGTCATCGTTACTGGCATGAACATGAATAGCTCATCAATCGTCCATCCGCCAGCTTTAACCAGTTGCTTCTCCAATACCGGCTCTGAATAGAGCCCAATTCGGCCTCTTTCTACATAAAATGTCCGCCCATTGACATTAGCAGCATCATCAGAAGCGAGCCATACCACCAGAGGAGCAATATCTTCAGGCTTCATTTGCTCAAACTTGGCCATAGCTTCTGGCCGAGCTTCCCTCATTTCGTCGCTGAGGGTAAGCCGAGTCCCGGCGTTAGGCCGAATACAATTACATGTCACACCATACCTGCCCATATCCCGCGCCACCTTTCTTGTTAAGCCGACGATTCCTTCTTTAGCTGCACCGTAATTAGCCTGCCCATAAGTAGTAGCATTGAGACCTGCTACAGATGAGGTATTTATTATTCGACCATATCTCTGCTGGCGGAAGAAAGGGCTCACTGCTCTGATGGTATAGAAATGACCATAGAGGTGCACTTTGAGCACTAAATCCCAGTCTTCCTCGCTCATTTTGAACAGCATTCTGTCACGTAGAATCCCAGCATTATTGACCAGTATATCAAGCTTACCAAAGCTGTCTATGGCAGTCTTTACAATGTTCTCGCCGCCCTTCATAGTGGCCACTGAGTCATAGTTGGCAACTGCCTCTCCGCCCAGTTTTTTAATCTCTGCCACTACCTCATCCGCTGGTGAACTTGCTGCCCCAGAACCATCAACAGCACCTCCCAGATCGTTTACTACTACCTTAGCCCCTTCCGATGCTAAAGCCAGAGCTTCTCCTCGGCCAATGCCTCGGCCGGCACCAGTAACTATAGCTACTTTACCTTCGAGCCTCTTCGCCATTGTCAACCTCCTTACATATTCTTTCCAAATTCCCGAATGGCAGACAGCTTGTATCCAATAAATCTCTGGCTATAACGGAGTTAAACGCTTAGACCTACATATACATTCCAGAAGAAACGTTCAGCACTTGTCCCGTAATAAAAGCAGCGTCATCTGAAGCCAGGAATAGAACGGGCTTAGCAGCATCTTCAGGCGTCATCGGTTTAACTTGAAAGAGAATCATATCCCTTACTTTCTTTGGTATACCCACTGCTTCTCCAGCTACCTCTTCCTGCTGCGTCTCTTTTTCTCTGGTCAACCGCGTATCTACAAAGCCATAGGCAATGACATTGCAGGTAATACCAAATCGTCCCCATTCCCTGGCTACAGTTTTGGTCAGCCCGATAAGACCTGACTTAGCAGCAGAGTAGTTAATCTGGCCGATGTTTCCCATCAGTCCAGCTACGGAGGCCACATTAATTATTTTGCCATTGTGTCCTGTCTTCAGCATATATTTTGAAGCTGCTCTGATACAGTTAAAGGTCCCCTTGAGACTAATATCAACACATATGTCCCACTGGGCATCCGTCATTTTATGTATTAAAGCATCTCTGGTAAGCCCGGCATTATTGACCAAAATATCTATTTTGCCGAATTTCTCCACTGCCTTGTCCATGACTTTCTGACAATCTTCGAGCTTCGTCACATCGCCAGCACAAGCATCAGCTTTTCCCCCAGCAGCTTTTATATCCTTGACTACCTCCATAAGCGGCGCCTCATCAATATCACTCACAAAAACAGCAGCACCCTCTTTGGCAAACAACAGGGCATCAGCTCTGCCTATGCCCCGCGCCGCCCCTGTGATAACCGCTACTTTCCCATCTAGTTTTCCCATTTTTACCTCCTTGAATTCTGTTCTCTTGAAAACACGGGCTCGATTCAGTATCTTGAGGAAACTGCCTCTAAATAGCTATTAAAACCAATACTCTTGCTTATTTCCCGCTTCGTGTGGGTAAGGCAACCAGGGCTGAGCCAGGCGTTGTCTTTTCTCCCTTTCCATTTTCCACCCAAATCTCGCACTCAACAAGGTGCTCACCACCCTGTTCATATTTCTTGGTCACTTTGCCTTTACACCACCAGGTTTCGCCATCGTGAGGCTCTTCTCTCGTCTTCATTTTCCGGGGATAATCCATACCGCGGTATTGGCAGGACAATTTCTTGAGTTTTCCCTGCTCTCCAATCCAATCAGTCATCAAGTGTCCTAACCAGGCACGTTTAAGCGCGCCATGTACAATGGGAGCACCTGCGCCCATAGCTTTAGCGAAATCATCGTCATAATGCAAGGGGTTGAAATCCCCCGATGCCCCCGCCCACTGGACTAACATACGAGTTGTAGCAATCTTAGCCAATGGTGTTATCTCAGTGCCTACTTCAACATCCTCATAACAAACTTGTTTAACCATCTCTCCTCCAAAAAATAAAGTAGTTAGAACAGGCTAAAACATGATAAATGTCGACCAACCTTTGAGCGCCACATCGCCCTTTGGGTTCACAAGCGTAGTCTCCAGTGTGTTAAACAGGGTCTTGCCCAGTCTGGTTTCGCGCTCGGTTATACTGGCAATTTTAGTTGTGGCAGTTAATACATCGCCAGCACCAATGGGTTCAATGAATTCGAATTCAACACCCCCATCGAGAAGCCTTGAAGGCGCTCCAGCTTTTAGCAGAGACTCGAGCAGTTTGTCCGAAAGGCGTCCAGCCTTGACTGGCCAACCGGTGAAACCAGGAGGAGCCAATAATCGTCCATACTTGGTTTTACTGGCAAAATCAGGGTCATTATATAGAGGGTTTGGATCACCTATAGCTTGTGCATACCTCTGGATTGCTCCTTCCTCGACCTTGAAGACGATAGTCTCCAAAGTCACACCTATCAATTTCCGCAGTTCATCGGTAATCAGACTACCATTAGCCATAGCTAGCCTCCCAGATTTAGTTTCGTTTACAATCCTATAATAGCAATACTAACGATGTTCATGGGCGGAAAACCGCCTAGATTATGGGTTAGCCCCAGTTTGGGATTCTTGAGCTGTCGTTCTGGTAGCTGGGCTTTGCCCTGCAATTGTTTGTACATTTCGTACAGCATCCTGAGACCAGAGGCCCCAATAGGATGCCCGAAGCACTTCAATCCGCCATCGGGCTGAATAGGCTGCGGGCCATCAAAATTAAAACGGCCAGCCTCGATGTCTTCCTTAACTTTTCCCCTGGGGCTGAATTGCAAATCCTCCATGGTCACTGCCTCAGTTATGGAGAAGCAATCGTGCACCTCAGCCATACTTATCTCTTCACGTGGATTCTTTACCCCCGCCTCCTTATAAGCTCGCATGCCACCACGATAAGTAGTCTCAACATGAGCTCCATCCCATTTAGTATACATCAATTCCTCGCCCGAACTTAAAGCGATTTGTAGTGCCTTAACAGATATGGGGTCTGGCCGGAACTTCTTGGCCATGTCAGCTCTGGTTACGATTGCAGCCGCTGAACCATCGCTGACTCCGCAGCAATCAAAAAGCCCCAATGGCCAGGCGATGATAGGCGCTTTTATTATCTGTTCCTCAGTCACTTCGCGGCGCAAATGTGCCTTCGGGTTCCGGGCCCCGTTATAATGGCTTTTGACTGACACTTTAGCCAGCATTCTCTTGCCTTCCTCTGGATTGAGACCATATACAGCAAAGTATCTAGTCGCCATCATGGCAAAAGCCCCAGGAGCGGTCAATCTGGGATTAATCAGGGCGCTCTTTGTCCCCAAAAGATTAGGGCCACCGGGAAGCCCACCATACCCCGTATCCTTGAGCTTTTCTACACCCAAAGCCAGAGCAATGTCATAGGCCCCTGAAGCCACGCCATAGCATGCACCCCTGAAGGCTTCTGTGCCAGTAGCACAAAAATTTTCCGTCCTGGTGACCGGAATAAAAGGCAGCTTCAAGGTCAAAGACAAAGGTGTAGCCCCTTTTCCCACGCTTTGTTCCTCAAAATGCACGCCAAACCAGGCTGCATTGATGTCCTTTTTCTCTATACCCGCGTCCTCGATACATTCCTTAAAAGCATCTACCATAAGGTCCTCTGCACTCTTATCCCATAGCTCCCCAAACTTAGTGCAACCCATGCCTATAATAGCAACCTTGTCTTTAATACCTTCTGCCATTTTTTGCTCCCTCCGTAAATTTCATTATCTTTTACCGTAGTCAGGCACGTATAGGCGTTGCCTTCCATGAATAACCGTGGACACCACTTGACTCATCAACATATCGTCTGCGAAAGGTCATCTCTACCGGCATGCCTACTTTAACAGAATCCAGGTCACAATCCGTGAAATCAAACCAGTATCTACCGCCACCATCAAAATCTACCAAGCCGTATACTGAAGGTGGGTCAATACTGGCAGCTAGATTATCACCGGTGTAAGTAAATATGACACCTTTTTTGTCCGAAAAGCGGTAATCTTCCATCTGGTCAATGGCTCCGCAATCAGGATTTACACATACCCTCTGATATGGATATTGTGGCGTACCGCATTTTTTGCACTTCGAGCCACAAAGGGCCAAAACTACTTTCCGTTCCCTGAACAGCGCTGACATCGGTGTGCGCATGCTCATCTCTCCACGCATACCTAAGTCCATCGGTGCTAAATTTCTGAAGGCAAGATATTTTTCATAGCTGGCAAGATCTTTTTTAGAGGCCAGGTGTTTCTTCACCGCCCTCTTATTAGCCACATTCTTTATTTTCTCAGTAACCTGGAAAAACATTGCGTCGCCACCGTTTCCAAAGCTGACGACCAGTATTCTATCGCCTGGCTTGGCATCTTCTAATGCCGCTACCAACATCATTAAAGGTGAAGCTGACCCAGTATCACCGACTGTGCTAAGCAATGTATCCTGAAGCTGACCAGGGTCAGCACCTAACCGCTTGGCTATAGCTCCATGCTCTCGTGCATACAGACCTGGATACACTATCTTGGTAAAGTCTTTGATGTTCAAGTTGTATTTTTTCAATAGCCCAGAAATTACCTCCAAGATAAATTGACTATAGCCAGAATCGCGAATGAATCTATCTTCCCAGGCATGTTCAAATTTTTCTCCACTTGCCCTCCAGCGGTCGGGAAAATCGTAGGAAACAGAATACGAACCCTCGAAAGTGGCAATCACATCATCACTGCCAACAAGAAGTGACGCAGCGCCATCACCATAGAGAGACTCTTGAGGACTGCCCGGCTTGCTCAACCGGCAATCGGAAGCACAGACGAGAATATTGCTTGACATCTCCCCTTTTACAGTATCAAGGGCAGAAAGCAGTGCAGTAGTCCCTGACTTCGTAGAGCCTACGAAATCAGCAGTCCTTATATTTGACTGCAAATCAAGAGCAGTAGCTACCAGGGCTGAATTCTGCCTTACCATATAAGGCTGACTGGTGGTAGCAAGATACAGACCGTCAACTGCCTCCCGTTTCATACCACTTACACAATCAATCCCTGCGGCTACTGCCATAGTGAGAGCATCTTCATCATGATTAGCAACTGCATTTTCACCAGCCGGTGGGAACGTCCCCAGGAACCCAACAGCCGTGAAGATGGTGTTGTGATTCATTCGATACCGTGGGATATAAGCTCCGTAAGACTTTATGCCGACCATGAATTAACCTCCTGATATAAGCTTTTTGGACCCAAGAGACTATGGCATAGAAGCTGTATGATGTCAAACCTTGACACTCTTGAAAATGAACCGATAATGAGAATTTTTTCATAATTATCAGTTGACAAAAGTGGGGAAACAAAGTCCCTTTTGGAACTTGACGGTTCACTGCCAGAGTTGTACCATCAACTCAAGAGCAATCGGGGCTAAAACTCACTCACCGCCAAATAATAGTGAAATACTGAATTGAGCAGGGATGTATTATGAACATTGGCAGTGGAATAGAGAATAACATCAAAAGGTTCGGCGAATATGAAGCCGCTTATTTCGAAGGGAGATGGTGCACAAATGTTGAGATAAATCGCAACGCCAACCTACTGGGGAATGCACTCAAAGGACTTGGTATAAACAAAGGAGACCGGGTGGCGGTACAAATGCCTAACAGTCCGGAGGTGCTTTCTGCTTTTCCCGCCATATACAAGATAGGCGCTGTTGTCATCCCCTTGAATCCCCTGCTGCGGCCCGACCAGGCCGCTTATATATATCGTGACTGCGGAGCCAAAGCTATCCTCACTAGCTCGGATTTTGTGGGCCGGGTACTAGAGGCACAAAAGCAAACTCCAAACCTGCAACATGTAATCCTCACAGACCGCGATGACGTTTCTGGAACCATCTCATATCGTAATATTATGTCAACTAGTTCCGCTGAACTGATGATTGAGCAGACTGATAATGACGATGTTGCCGCTCTAATATACACTGCCGGCACCACAGGACCACCCAAGGGTGTGATGCACACGCACTACTCGCTTCATATGAATGCCTTATCCTTCTACGAATACGTTCTGGTTCATCGCTCCATGACTTTGCAATTAAACAGCCGTGCGCTTAATCCCAAAACACTCCAATTCAATGAGGTCACTCAGCGAGTTTCTGGTGTAAATCGAGAGATGGTCAGCCTAGGAGTGCTCCCTCTATCGCACTCCTATGGCATTGCCTTCGGTAACACCGGTAACTTCGTAGGCGGAAAAACAATCGTGCTACAGTGGTGGAATGTCGAAGAGGCACTGAAAGCCATTCAGACATTCCGTGTTACTCAAATGGCAGCAGTTCCTACCATGTACATCCAGATGCTAGAATTCCCTGAGCTGGACAAATACGATTTGAGTTCGCTTGAGGACTGTCAATGTGGGGCTGCACCACTGCCCTTGGAAGTAGCCTTGAGGTGGAAAGAAAAGGTGGGAGTGGATATTCGTGAGGGGTGGGGCCTAACCGAATCAGGAGCCATTACTACAGGGCAACCAGGTGACCTTCCACCCAAGTATGGCTCCATTGGTAAGTGCCTGCTGAAATGCAACACCATAAAAGTTTTCGACGAGAAAGGTCAAGAACTTCCACCGGGCCAGCAAGGCGAGATAGTAGTCAAGGGGCCTACAGTGATGAAAGGCTACTGGAACCTGCCTGAAGAAACAGCCAAAACTATCAAAGACGGCTGGCTTTATACCGGCGATATAGGTTATATGGACGAGGATAGCTACTTCTACATCACCGGTCGTAAGAAGGATATCATTATCAGAGGTGGAGAAAACGTATCACCGGTGGAGGTTGAGGAGATTCTTCTACAACATCCCGCAGTCGCGGAGGCAGGAGTCGTAGGCATCCCGGACGCTGTATATGGAGAGGAAATAAAGGCTTTCGTCGTCATAAAGCCGGATAAGCGCGTAACCGAAGAGGAACTAATTGCTTTCTGCAAAGACCGCTTGCCTAGCTTTAAGTTGCCAAAAAAGGTACAATTTACGGAATCCTTGCCAAAGAACCTTTTAGGCAAGGTACTAAGAGCCGAATTACGCAAGCTCGGTTAATTTTGAGTAGCGTGACAAAGAATCGAAGGGAGGGACATGCCATTGCCTGAATTAAAATTTGACAAGACAAAATGTGCCGAGTGCAAAGCCATCAGTTGCCTTGTTAAGTGCCAGTACATGGATTTTAAGGACAAAGACAAGGCAAAGAAGGAGTGGCAGAAGGTAATCAACGGTGAGGATTCCTCTGTGCTGGAGGCATGCACCACATGTTATGCCTGCGAAGAATATTGCCCGTTTGGTAACCATCCATTTTACTTGATTGTTGAGCAGCAGGAGGAGAAAGGGATATTACCAGCGCCGAGGCCAATCATCACAATGTGGATTAACCAGTGCCAGCCAGTAGGCAGATTCATGGTAGGCAAGGTTGAGGAGAAGGCCTTGTCATACTGTTTCATGCCACAACTCAATGCCCTGGTTGGGGGGAAGCTCTTTGAGAATATCGCCCACTCATCGTTTTTCGGCCAGGAGTTTTTCTGCAATGTTGTCTATTTACACTATGCTAAGATGTCGGTAATCAAAGATCGCCTCCCTAAGGTAATAGAAAACATCGCCAAGCTTGGGATGAAGGAAGTCATCTGCCTTCACGACGAATGCTATGGCAGCTTTACATCGCTTGCGCCAGCCTATGGCATCGAAGTACCGTTCAAACCTATCCATTACTATGAATTTCTGTACAATAGGCTAAAGGAACTCGAGGATGAGATAAAACCACTGAACGTGAAGGCTGCCTACCAGCGAAACTGCTCGGCCCGGCTTTGCCCGGAGACGGACCACTTTGTTGATGATATATTCGGGCTAATCGGGGTTGAGAGAGTTAAACGGGAATACGACCGTGAGAACGCCCTGTGTTGCGCCGAGATAATCAGGATGGCAAAAGGGCCAGCAATGGCAGACGATTTACAGAAGAAAAACATAGATGATATGGTGAAATTCGGAGCCAAGTATTGTGTGTTTAACTGCCCGGCTTGCTATGACTCTCTGGCTGAGAAGGTTGCCAAAGCTGGAATCGATCCAATCCACATGATTGACCTGTGCAGGCTGGCGCTAGGTGAAGAGCGGGGGCAGAAACTACCTCTGGAGGGTATGCCAGCCCTTCAAGCTGCAATGGAGGGTAAATAATATGAGTGACGTATATGATGCCCTGCAAAAGATAGTCGGCAAGGATTACGTTTCTAACCAAGCGGAAGAGCGCTATTTCTACGGCCGGGACCCGGGCTTGATGCCGCCGCATGAGCCGGATTATGTGGTGATGCCCAAAACAACTGAGGAAGTACAGGAGATAATAAAGCTGGCAAATAGGGAAAAGGTGCCGGTAACCCCCAAGGGAGGGGGGTTGGCATTGACTGGGCTGGTGATCCCACTCAAGGGCGGAATCGTGATGGACTTGAAGAGAATGGATAGGATTCTAGAGGTGAATGAAAAGGCCGCGTATGCAGTCGTTGAAGCCGGTGTTACCCATGGTGCATTGAAAAGTTGTCTGCAGAAATACCACCCTCGGTTACGGCATAGCATACCGGACTCACCCCCCATAGCGACAATAGTAGCCAACGCGGTTATACATGGGCAGGGGCGCCTGTCACAGCAGCGAGGCTTCAACTCGGATATGGTGAGTGGATTGGAGGTTGTGCTGGGAACGGGTGAGATTTGCCGAATCGGCTCCTGTGCCCTGTCCTCGCGCTGGTTCTCAAAAGGACCTCCATTACCTGACCTGTCTGGATTATTCCTGGGCTGGTTCGGCAGCACGGGTGTCATCACCAAACTAGGGATGAAGCTTTACCCATGTAAGAAAATCAGAGATGTCATGCTATTCCTAACGGATAAGGCAGACTTGGTACCTGAAGTCATACGAAAGCTTGCCTATACCGAAATGATAGAGGACATAGTTGTGACGGCTCAGCCGCTCCCGCCAAGATTCAAAGGGAATTTCTACATACTGCTGTATATTACAGGAGACTCAGAGGAAGAAATTGAGTTTAAGAAAAAAATGGCATGGGAGGCACTCATGGTGTATTTCGAAAGCAGGGACGGCGGATTTGTCAGTGTTACCCCCGACATGAAGCCGCCGTTCTTAGCCATGCCATCGAAAGATACTACCAGGTTTGCTGACGTAAGCAAGGGAGGTGGGTTCGAGTATAGCGGTCCAATTGCTCCAATTGACAAATATACACCGTATTTAGAAAAACTGGAGGAATTGGCTTCAAAGTACAAACTCTTTTATTCTTCGGCAGCACGAGTTATCGATGGCGGTCACTCTATGATGTTCTCCTTCTCTTATACGTTTAATCGGGCCAATCCTGACGAAATGAAAAGGGCCAAGACAGCCCTGGATGAAGCCGCCGAGTTTGCTCTGGAGGAAGACGGGGTCATCTGGAAGCCGAACATAAATGAACAGCAGATGATCATGGAAAGGATGGACCCAAATACACTGAAGCTTATGACTAGCATCAAACATCTTCTGGACCCTAACGGAATCATGAATCCAGGAAATTGGGAGGCGAAATAATGCAACAGAAGGACTATGCCAGCCAGATCCACAGGTGCTTTAGATGCGGCTATTGTAAATTTCCTACCGATTACTCGAGCTTCAATTGTCCATCCTACAGAAGGTTCAGATTCGATACCTATTCCACCGGTGGGCGACTTTGGCTTATTTATGCCTGGTTGAAGGGTGAAGTCGAGTGGTCGGAACACCTTGCCGAAGTCCTGTATACGTGCACAACATGCAAAAACTGTGTTGAGCAATGTCCAATGAAGTTCGCTCCTGATATTGTTGACTGGATTGTTGGAGCCAGGAGCGATATGGTTGAGAAAGGGAAAATACCACCCCGTGTAGCACGCTTTTTTGAAGCTGTTTATGGCTATGGAAATCCTTTTAAGCAGCTCAGGAGCGACAGGGCTGCCTGGGCAAACGGCACCAAAAAGTATGCGTCAGGAGATGAATACCTCCTGTATGTCGGCTGCCTGGGCTCGTACGACGAAAACGGACAGAAAATGGCCAGGAGCCTGGTAGATATCTTAAACGCCTCAGGAGTATCCTTCGGGATACTTGGTGAAGAAGAAGAGTGCTGCGGCAACGAGATATATATGCTGGGTGAAACAGGACTGTTTCAGAATCTGGTGGAGAAAAACAGCCAGAAATTCAAAGAGCTTGGTGTGAGGAAGATAGTCACACTTTCCCCGCATGCCTATAACACGATGAAAAACAATTATCCGGCGTTCGGTGGAAGCTTCGAATTATGTCATTATACCCAGCTCCTGAATGATTTGATTAAGAAGAATAAGATAAAACCTTCACGAGCTAAAGCAAAAGTTACTTATCAAGACCCCTGTTTCCTCGGACGTTATAATAATATCTATGACGAACCGAGGCAGATATTGCAAAGTATTCCTGGCCTTGAGCTGGTGGAGATGGAGCGGAGCAGGAGAGATGCCTTTTGCTGTGGCGGCGGCAGTGGCAATTTCGTTACCGACCTTTTAGCCGGCAGCGCGGACAGCCCGGCACGGATCAGAGCCAGAGAAGCTTACGAAACCGGAGCCGATACTTTGGCAGTTGCCTGCCCCAGCTGCCTGACGATGCTCACCGATGCCGTAAAGACAGAAAACCTGGATGATAAACTGGCTGTCAAAGATATCTCGCAGATTTTGAAGGAGTTTTTGTCTGCTAAATGAACCTGTGAATCCTATCCTACAGGACCAGGTTCTGCAAGCTACCCATTATTAGTGCTGCTGCTATCATTAT
>CAZZAC010000042.1:0-11639 GCA_964652095.1 uncultured Dehalococcoidales bacterium
CTTTTGGACGGGGAGTTCAACCCTCCCCCGCCTCCACCAAGAAATTTAGAAGCGCTAGCCTTGTAGAGCTAGCGTTTTTCGTTTGGATGAGGCTTTGATGATGGAACGCCGCTCTTCCCGTCCATTGAGGGTGTCGTAACAATTAGAGCTTGATTACCTATTGACTCACTCTCCCAATATTGCTTCGGTTTTAGTAATTTCCTAACACCTGGTTGATACCTCTTACGCAGTTAAGTAGAATGAAAACAAGGAAGATCAAGATGGGCAAAATAGTAAGATTGCTTCTCGTAATAGCAATAAGCATCTCATTGCTGCTTGGCACTGCTGGCTGTGCTGAGGAAATAACGGAACCAGAATTCAATCTAAGTTACGTTATTGTGGATACCGCCCAGGAGAAATGCTATGACAACTACCAAGAAATCGCCTGCCCCCAGGCTGGTGAACCACTCTACGCTCAGGATGCACAGTATCAAGACATCCAGCCTGCTTATCAGGAGAATGGAGACGGCACCGTTACCGACCTTAATACCGGGCTGATGTGGCAGAAGACACCGGGCAACAAGGTAACATACGATGAGGCTGTGGCGGGGGCTAAAGACTTTAATCTTGCCGGATATGATGACTGGCGGCTCCCGACTATCAAGGAACTATACTCGCTGATACTTTTTAGCGGCACTGATCCCCATCCAGAGAGCGTCGAGCCCGCAGTACCTTTTATCGACACGAACTACTTTGACTTTGAATATGGTGATATAAGCGCTGGTGAACGGATCATTGATGCCCAGTACTGGTCTTGGACCGAATATGTCGGGACGACTATGAATGGCGCTGCTACCGTCTTTGGTGTCAATTTCGCCGATGGACGCATCAAGGGCTATCCCAGGGACACCGACCCTCAGGGACAACCTATGACAGAATTCGTCCGCTATGTACGTGGCAATTCGGATTACGGCGTCAATAATTTCGTGAACAATGGTGATGGAACGATCACCGATAACGCCACAGGCTTGATCTGGTCCAAGGATGATAGCGGCGAGGGAATGGACTGGGAATATGCTCTAGCGTGGGTTCAGCAGAAGAACGAGGAGAGTTACCTCGGCTATAATGACTGGCGTCTACCAAACGCCAAGGAATTACAGAGTATAGTTGACTACACTCGATCGCCGCAAACAACAAATTCGGCTGCGATTGCTCCGGTCTTTAAGGTAACATCGATAATTGATGAGCGCGGTGAAATGAACTATCCGTTCTACTGGACCAGCACTACCCATGTGGACGCAGCAGGCGGCGGTGGTAGTGCCGTCTACGTCGCCTTTGGTGAAGCGTTTGGTTACATGAGTAATTCCTGGATTGACGTTCATGGCGCCGGGGCGCAACGTAGTGACCCTAAAAGCGGCGACCCAGCCGACTACCCCTATGGACGCGGCCCACAAGGTGACGCAATCCGTATCTACAATTACGTTCGTTGTGTGCGTGACGCTAGTTGAACGCAAGCACCAAAGCCCGCTGCTCTTTAAGGTTGTGGAGAATAATTTCGGTACGATGGAGATGGGGCCTCCCCCGCCTCCACCACAAATATAACAACGCTAGCCTTTTACCGCTAGCTTTTTTGTATAAATAGGATTTCGGTGGGATGTAAATGGTGGCATGTTTACTGCCAAGGGGACATGGAATAAACTCAATATAACGTCCAGTAGAGGATATAAACTTTCATAGTGAATAGTAAACCATCCAGGAATTCCAAATCATACAAAACTGCTGCTACACTCTTTGCAATTAGTGGGCTCATTTTCATTATAGTAAGTGTAGTTAGCGGTAAAATTGGAGTTTATCTGCCGGTTGGAATCGCGTTAGCCATTATTAGTATTGGTTTTTGGCAACATAGCAAGAAGCTCACAAGTAATGAACACAAGGACTCTTCTAAATAGCAACTCAAGCTTTAGCTAACTTAACTTACGCAATCCACCGCACTGCATAATTTGATATCTACTGGGCTCTTTGGGCTCATAAGCTGAAAGGTGGTAGTGCCAAATCTGACTCTTGTTTAACTATTGCGAAAGAGCTTGATTAAGCTGCTCCAGAAACATATCTCTGTTGGCTGGTGATATAACAAAACCCAAGCCTTTCTTAGGAACTATTTCCACGATACTATGTGTTGAAGTGGCAAAACGCTGCCCCCAATAAACAAAAACCCTGCGAGCTGAAACCGTCCTTACAGTCCGTATGTTAGAAAACGGGATATTTATAGCTAATGGTCCACCTAACACTATTCTTACCCTGTCCTGATATATCTGAAATAGCCGTGGCAGAATTGCTTTAAACAATAGAGCATCAAAAAGCGTTACCCCAAACATTGCCAAAGCTACTTCACTATCCTGGAAAATGAAAATTATCCCCAATATCAAAGTAAGGGCTAATACACCGCCTAGTATGAGTTTGAGCCATAGATCATATTTTGGCGTATCCTCGTAGATCAAAATGTTGGTTATCCTTCCTTATCTTCATCGTTTTCTCATGATCCAAGCTGTAAAAGCCAAGAGCACGAATCCCGATACATTGAGGCAAGCAAACGTAATAGTAGCACCCCTACCCCAGTCGGTAACAAACTCACTCACTAGAAGACCAATAGTTCCTATGCCCAATAGGATAAAAGCAATTAACTTAGCAACTTCCCTCATATAAATACCTCCGAGTTATGTAACACTATTTTAGCACGACATAGGAGAGAGGAGGAAAATCTAGCTAGGTTCCTAAATATGGTAAAAACCCCTTTTGTTTCCTCAATGTGGCTAAAAAGTGGGAAAGAAGCTTTAAATTTGTTCTGTATGTAGGTATAATCTATCTGAACACCACTGCCAAGGCCTGCCTTTTGATCAGGCTCTTAAGAATTATCTTTGGGGCTGAGAGAGATGGGGCCTCCCCTGCCTCCACCAAGGAAATTTAGAAGCGCCGGCTTTTCACTGCTGGCGCTTTTTATATCCATTCCCTCCAATTCCTCTGCTCTAAAACTTTTACCGACGTTAAGAACAGGTTAGTGGGCTAAATAAGCTAGCCGGCACAATCTTCGGCACTATCACCTTCAGCGATGAGGGCACGGTATGGATGGCGACCGGGGTCGTTGTAAAAGGCTCACCGTCTACATGAACTGGCAATGAGCGCGCTGACTCGACAACTATTTCACGACATTGGTAGTACTCCACGTTGGGGTCCTGGAGATGTTTATGTGCGAGCACCTTTGCAGCTTGCTGCACAAAGGTAAAGAAACCGCCTCCTTTGAAGATACACACATCCAACCTGGCGTCGTTCACGCAAGCTCTAGCTCCAATCGCCATCATACCCCCGTAGAGCTGAATGTTGCTGACGACAATTAGCGGCGTGCTTACATTTACGACCTTTCCGTCCAGATTCAGACAAACATCAGTGCCGGAGTATCTATAAGCTGACTCGATTGTCGGGAGCACGTACGCCCAGGAACCTAATGCCCTTTTTTCTTTCAGCGGTATGCTTTGGGCGATAGCGGCATCAAATCCCATACCTGCCCACATTAAAAAGTGGCGACCGGAGAGCTCGCCCATATCGACGGCAACGGTGTGTCCCTCTACGAGCACTCGAGCAGCGTCCAACAGCACCTTTCGATAGTAGTTGGCAGGTAATGGACGTGCAATTCTTTCCTCCAGAGCAGCAATCAGCTTGACCGCTTGTGTGCCTGGAAGCATGGGGTTTAGGGCCGGGATGCCCATCTGTAATGCCCACGAGTTGGTCGTTCCCACAGGAAGCACCCCCAGCGCTACATCAGTGTTCACCAGTCCATTTGCTACTTCGTTGACAGTGCCATCGCCACCGGCGGCAATGACTACCCTGGCACCTCTATTGACAGCATGGCGGGCTAGTTCGGTCGCTTCCAACGGCTTGCTGGTTTCTCGTAAGGTGACAGACCACCCGTAGCGATTTAAAAAAGCAACCACATTGTCAAGTTCGTGCCTGATGACCACCTGTCCACCATAAGGATTGTATATCAACTCAGCCTGCATGGGATTCTCATTTCTGTCTGGTTTTTCTCTGTCTATGGAATCCTATCCTTAGAATCGTGACCTGTCAATTTCAAAGTGACTTGGTCAGCGAGTTCTCTGCTTCAAGTTGACCATAATTCGGTTACAGGAAAACTCAAATTGTTCAATGCCTCAAGCTATCAGGCTTAGTTCATTTGATAGACCTAAGGTATGTAGTAAGCTTGACAGCTGGGCTGCGAGGGCTTAACATAGATTCATTGGTAGATTTGCGAAATTAGGGGATGAGGTTTCAATTTTGGAGCAGCAGATTCGGTTTTGCACCACACAAGACGGGGCTCGTCTCGCTTATTGTACTGTGGGCGGGGGATCAGCAGTGGGTTGGCCTCCAGGATGGATTAGCCACATTGAACTGCAGTGGCGAGACCCCAATTATCGTACATTCGTCGAAGGGATAGCACGTCATCATACAGTGGTGGCTTACGATAAGCGCGGCTGTGGGCTATCCGACCGCAACCGGACAGACTTCTCACTAGATTCCGAACTTCAGGACCTACAAGCCGTTATTGACCATCTCAAGCTGAAGCGTCTGGCACTACTGGGCGTTTCTCAAAGCGGTCCTATTGCTTTGGCCTATGCTGCCAGGTATCCCCGGCGTGTCACCAACCTCATTCTCTACGGCGCCTACTCCCGTGGTAGTCTGGTCGCGACAGAGGAAATGCAGACATCACTGATTTCCCTGGTCCGCGCTCACTGGGGGATAGGGTCAAGGACTCTTGCTGACATCTTCCTGCCCGGAGCGGACGCTGCCGCGCTTGAGGCATTCGCCAGTCTTCAGCGTCAGTCTTGTACCGCAGAGATGGCCGTTAAACTCCTCGACCTGACATATAAAGCTGATGTGACGCATATGCTTTCCACTCTCCGAGTTCCGACACTGGTGCTCCATCGCCAGCAAGACCGGGCCATGCCCTTCCGGTTGGGTAGAGAACTGGCGGCTTTAATCCCAAATGCCAGCTTCGTTCCCCTCCAGGGGAATATCCACCTTCCCTGGCTTGGCGATACTGAGTCATTGCTACGGGCCATGCTTGAGTTCCTGGGCGACCCGGTCACCGTTGATCAAGCAGCAGATTCTGGACAGCCAGTGGCGCCGGACCTTACCATGGCTATGGATGACCCTCTGGCACACGAGGTACGGTCATTCATCGCGGAACTGAATTGGGCCGTCCTATCGCGATATCGTGTTGTCGGTGACTATACCAGACATGAAGAAACCGTGCGCAATACATTGAAGGATGTCCGGCACAAGATTACGGGTGGATTTGACCGCCCCAGCCGAAAGCGAGAAAACCACCTTGTCTGGGCAGCGCCCGGCAGCGGCAAAACCTATTTAGTCCAACAGGTAGCAGCCTCACTGCCACAGCCTATTCGTTACCAGGAGTGCAACCTCGCCAAGTGTAACCGCAAGGAGTTCCTCGCGGGCCTTGGTCAACTGGATGCCGAGAGTAAGCCATGCCTCTGCTTGATTGATGAGGTCGACGCCAAACCCGATGAAGCCTGGCCGTACGAAGTGCTTTTGCCGTACCTGGACGCCAGCGCTGACAGAGGCGCACAATTTGTCTTCGTTTTGGCAGGCAGTTCTGGCTCCAGCCTCGTAGAAATGAAGGGACGTATTGCTTCGCGGCCCAAAGGCGCCGACCTCCTAACCCGTATTCCAGCCGGGAATGAGTATGAGATTCCGCCAATGAACCTTGGAGACCGGGTGCTTGTCATCCTCAGCCAGTTCAGAAAGGTAGGACGGGAAGTAGGCAGAGAAATCAAAGAGGTGGAGAAGCTCAGCCTGTATTATGTGGCGCTTAATTCTCGCCTAGCCAATGCTCGCCAACTGCGTGAGCTGGCTGTTCGTACCATCGAGCGTCTGCCAACCGGTGAAGATAGAGTAAAGTACGACCACTTGTTCGGTGCCGGAGACCCGGAGAACAAGGCATTCTGGATGCAGTCACTCCCAGCTGCCGCAGAACTTGCCAACAGATTCGTCACTCTGGAGGACTGATCGCGCCCCGCCAATGCCCAAACTGGTACGACGTAAAGAACCACATTAAACAATCTAGCGAGACGTTCAATCTGAAGTCAATGGAGCCAATCTTAATTGTCGCCCATTCTATGAGAAGGCTCAGGCCAACCAACTTTTGAATCCGAGCCGACTTTCTCCTCCACTTTTCAGGATGTTCTCCATGAAGTATAATATCAATAGTAGGGCAAGGAGGGAGCGATGATAATAAACAAGCTTTTAACACGAAAAGGATGGCGTGTAGTAGCACACTCTATGCTAGCAGCGGCTGGGATTGGTCTTGCTTATTTATTGTCCAAAATGGTCATCGGGGATATCCAGCAGGAAGATACGTTAAGCTTGTGTATTTTAGGCGTGGGAATCGCCTTTTCGCTATGGTTAGTGGCACTGGGAAGTATGCTGGCAAAGGCCGAACTAACTGACTGGAGATGATATCGTAGCTGGACTAATAGCCTCTCTCGCCATGGTAGCCCGCCCTGCTGTGGTGTCATTTCCTCGCGCAGCTTATGAGCAAGCAATAGCATATCTACAGACGACCCGGACTATTCCAGTCCCGTGTGGCCGCAAAACGATACTGGCTAGGTTGTTTGGTGGAGGAGAGGATAATATCCGTGTCCAATATAGCTATTGTCACTGATAGTGTTGCCGACCTGCCCCCTCAGATAGCTGAAGAGTTCGGGATTACCGTGGTTCCGCTTGTTGTCCGCTTTGGCACGGACCTCTATCGCGATGGTCTCGACCTAGGTACTGACCAGTTCTATGGAAAGCTAAGGACCAGCAAGGTTTTGCCTGCGACGTCTGTGCCGCCACCAGCGGCTTTTGCCGATGCCTACGATAAGCTTGCCGAAAAAACAAACGAAATCGTGGTTACCAGTGTAACTTCCAAGCTCAGTGCCACCTATCAGGTGGCGTTACAAGCCGTAGGGTTGATGAAGAAGCGATGTCGTGTAGAGGTCCTGGACACGCAATGGGCGGTTATGGCACAGGGTTTCATAACAATTGCTGCTGCCAAAGCAGCCCAAGCTGGGGCTAGCCTTGATGAAGTGCTGGATGTAGCCCGTCACACCATGCACCGGGTAGGTATGTGTGCTGCCTTTGATACCCTTGAATACCTGGAACGCGGCGGGCGCATCGGCAAAGCGCAAGCCTTTCTTGGTTCATTACTCAAGGTAAACCCGATCATCGGCATTAAGGACGGTGAGGTGTATCCCTGTGGTCGGGAACGCTCCCGAGCTAAGGCGATAAACTACCTGTACAACTTTGCCGCAAGCTTTGGCAACGTTGAAGGGTTAGCTGTAGAGTACGCCACTGACTTAGATGAGGCCAACAGGTTGATGCAGAGACTGCACTCAAAGTATCCTCAAGTTCCTATTTACCTCTCGCGTACAAGCCCTGTTATCGGCACGCACACAGGGCCTGGTCTCATTATTGTTAGCATGCTTGGAGACAGACAATCCGCCACCTAGCTGGGTGAGGACATGCTACCAGGTATTCTAAGCATAATCATCGGGTATCTTTTAGGCTCCATTCCTACAGCCTACATCGTGTCTCGCATAAAAAAAGGCATAGATATTCGGACCGTTGGTTCAGGTAACATGGGCGGCGCTAATGTTATGCGCCAAATTGGTACTCATGAGGGCGTTTTTGTCGGCCTCATTGATGTCGCGAAGGGGGCGGGTGCTATATTCATTGCACAGACTCTAAACATTTCGGAACTCTGGATCTTTGGGACTGGTTTTGCGGCTCTAGTGGGACATAATTTCCCTGTGTTCGCAGGTTTCAAAGGTGGTCGAGGTTCAGCCACCATTATAGGTATCTTTCTCGTGCTAGCCCCCGAGGCAATACTTGTTACGCTGGTAGTAGTAGCTATTCCGTTCTTTACTACCCGTAAATTTACATCGGCCATACTCATTGGATTTGCCCTGTTGCCTCTGTTTGTCTGGTTGTTTGAAGGCTCGCTGGCGCTAGTACGCTATGTATTAGCTATCGACCTTTTCATGCTGGTCCGCAATCTGTCGGGTATTAAACAAGTCCTGACTAAAGGCATAATAAGGGATATGATATACGATAGACATCGGAAGAAAGTAAAATGATGTCAGTACTCGGGGGTTATCCGAGCTTTCGCGGATAGTCCCGGCTGAACAATCGTCCATAACGCATATTCGACAATTTCAAACTTGATTGTGCTCTCTCTGGCATGGCATAGTTACCTACAGGCTCTTGGATAACAGTTTTTCTGTAACATTTAAGCGGCTTATTCGTTAAAAGAGGTAAACAGGTGTACCAGAATCGTTCTGAAGGACAAACATCAGATGAGGCTATGTTGGTTCAGAAGGCTATCGGTCATGATACTGAGGCTTTCGGAAGGCTTTATGACATGCATGTCGACAGGGTATACAGACACATCTATTACCGGGTAGGTAATGAGGCGGACGCCGAGGATCTGACTCAGCAGGTCTTTCTCAAGGCCTGGCAGGTAATTGACAGATATAAGAAAACGGCGAGCCCATTTATTGCATGGCTGATGACCATCAGCCACAACCTGGTGGTAGATTTTTACCGAACCAGGAAAGACAGGGCATATCTCGAGGCCGAGGTCCTGGCTGACGGTTCAGCATCGAGCCCGGAGCGGGCAGCCGAGGCCAGCTTTGAACAGCAGCGGTTGCGGAAGGCGATTTTGCAGCTGCGCAGCGACGAGCAGCAGGTGGTCATCCTGCGTTTTATGGAGGGTTTTGAGTTCACTGAAATTGCCTCTCTCTTGAAGAAAAAAAAGGGAAATGTCAGGGTCATCCTGCACCGGGCACTGGTCAAACTCCGTAATATCCTGGAAAAGGAGAGGAAACAGAATTGAAAAAGTTTGAGGACATACTTGTCCAGTGTATTGAGGATATCAAAGCGGGCAGGTCTAGCATCGAAGACTGCCTGGACAGGCATCCGTCTATGCGTGAGCAACTGGAACCGCTGCTGAGGATTGCTCTTGAAATTCGAGAGGCGCCGGATGTCAAGCCCTCTCCCGCCTTCAAGATAAAGGCTCGGGTCCGGCTTATGGAGCAGATTCATGGCAGGCAGGCTGTAACAAAATGGCCGTGGTCTCGTTATAACAATCAGACAAAGACAATACCGCTGAGAAAGAGGTTTAGCATGGTAGGTGTTATTTTGGCAATTGTACTGACTCTCTCCGCCGTGGGCGGGGGCACCGCTTATGCCGCACAGGGGAGTCTGCCCGGTGACGTCCTCTACTCGGTAAAACTCGTTACCGAGCAACTGAGAATGATGTTGCCGGGAAACGATGTAGCCAGGGCGCAACGAGCCCTGAGCTTTGCAGAACGGAGGGTGGGAGAGATGGAAGCCCTGGCTGAAAAGGGGCGTCCGCAATACCTGGGCCTGGCTGTGGGAGGATATGATGATGCCGTGAATATGACATTAGCCAGGATAGAACGGGCAGGCGATAAGGGACTGGCAACAGGAAACGTAACGGCACGGGTGGCCGAGGCTACGACAAGACATCTTTCTGTGCTGGATACGGTATACGACATGGTGCCGCCCGAGGCAAAGGAAGCCATAGCACACGCGAGAAACGTATCGGAGACGGGGTATTTTCATGCCATGGCGGCTCTGGCGAAGAATAACACTGTAAGGGCGGCTGAGATGAACCTGGCCGCCATGCTCGGAAGGTTGAATAGGGTCAGGGCTAGGGTTGGGGATGTGGAGGCAGTGGAGAATGCCCTGCAGCAGTTTGAGGCGATGGCCGAGTTCGGTGAAGAAATTTCCCGAATTGCCCAGGAGATAGGCCTAAACATAACCAAGGTAGAAGAGCTTGTAGCATTGGCGACCTCCAAACACCTGGAAGAGCTGGCAGAGGTTTGGGAAATGGTACCGAAACAAGCCCGACCAGCCATAGAAAGGGCGATGGCTAATTTGCTAATACGTCATCAAAGGAGAGTCCAGGCATTAGAGCAGTGGGGTGTTGAGGCTCCTCAACCTCCAGTTATACCGGGAAGGATACGGGAGCGGGTGGAGGAAAGGATACGGGAGCAGGTGGAAGGGATACCGGGCGGAACAACGCCCCCGACGCCGGGTGTTCCCGCTGGGGCGTGCCACCAGTATGGCCTTAATGCCACGGGAGAGATGTAAATAGACAGCATACTGTCATTGCGCGAGGCTGATGAGGTGTAGTGGCGAAGTTTATCTCCGCCTTACCCTGGGCGGGGGTAAGATTCTTCGCCTTCGGCTCAGAATGACAAAAAGGAAAGGGGCCCAGAACGACAGGAAGAGAAGGGCTGGCATCATCGGAAGAAAGTAAAATGATGTCAGTACTCGGGGGTTATCCGAGCTTTCGCGGATAGTCCCGGCTGAACAATCGTCCATAATGTGTATTCGGCAATTTCAAACTTGATTGTGCTCTCTCTGGCATGGCACGATTGTCTACAGACTCCTGATGAACAGCTCTTGGATAACAGGTTTTCTGTAACCTCTGGGGGCTGAAGCCTATGAAATTAAAAAGGCCTTTGGAGAAGCCGATAGGGGCTAGACAACGTAGACGATAGATGCTACTCTATTTATAGTCTAGGACAGGAGGTGGGAAAATGACTTATAAAAGGTATGATATCCTAACGGTGCTGGTGTGGGTGGTTCTGGGTGCTGCGTTAATAGTCCTTGGCCTTTTTCTAAAGAGGCCTGACTTCGGGGAAAGAGTTTGGTGGGTGGTAATGGGTGTAGGAATAGCGCTGGCGGTCGTAGGAATTGTTAGCATCGGCTTTAGTGTGAGACAAGCTGTTGAGATACAATGTCCTCATTGTGGTGGGAAAATAGTGCCACGGTTGAAATCGAGTACGAGCGAGCTGTATCTTTCAAAGGGAGAGGAGGAGGTGGCGGGGTCTGCCGAGGAAGAGACAAAAAGTCCGGAGGAGTAAAGGGCTTGGCCACAATATGGGCGGCCCTGCCCGGTTGTATCACTGACATCACTATCCTCGGGCTTTAAGCGAAGCCCTTCTTGTAGCTAATCAGCTTGCTATGTCGTCCTGAGCGAAGCGAAGGGTTTCGAGATTCTTCGGTCGCCAGGCTTCCTCAGAATGGCAGATACGGAGACCTAGCCATGACATCAGGGTGAGCAGTTACTTTTTAGGTGGAATTAGAAAAAATTAGCAAAAAGATGTTAGAAACGGCAAGGAAGTAATTTGTGCGGGCAAATCAATAGGCAGAGATAGGTTGTTTGTCAGTGATAATTTTTTTGCTTGCAGCTAACTGCTGGCGAATATGCTTGGGGATAGTAAACATAGCTTGATGGGTAAGGCCATCGTAGGATTTTAGCTTTTTTGATATTCTTGTTGAAATTCTGGTGTCAATTTCCTCGGGAGTCAGTTCAGAGGGGTCAAGGCTTTGAGAAGCCGCGACAAAGCCCCATAAGCCCAGAAAGGAAGGTACATGGACCTGGTAGGGGCGGGCTATCGGGAAGACGTTTCTTAAAGTATTGGCAATAGCGGTGAAATTATCTAAGTTTCTCCATTCAGCAGGTTCAGCCTGCACTGACATAATGCCAGCGGGCCCTAGCTTTTGTTTAACTA
>CAZZAC010000043.1:0-11611 GCA_964652095.1 uncultured Dehalococcoidales bacterium
CCGCCTTAAGAGTTTGACTTGTCGGCACACCGACAAATCCAGCCACCTCTTCTATGGTTTCCGCCTCCGGCGTGGCTACCTCTTCCAGGGGAAGGAGATTCTTCGCTTCGCTTGGGATGTTGGTTTTGTCGGTTTTGGCAAATTGAGCCTTTTCCGTATTGGCAGCGTAGTCACAATTGGAACAATAAATAACCTCGTCTTCGCCGGTCTCAGTGATAACCATAAATTCGTGGGAATCCTTGCCACCTATGGCGCCACTGTCAGCCTCTACTATCATTGTAGGCAAGCCAAGGCGAGCATAGATATTACTGTAAGCCTGACACATACTTTGGTAACTTTCATCCAGACCAGCCTCGTCGGCATCAAAGCTGTAAAGGTCCTTCATGATAAACTCACGGACTCTCAACAAGCCACCGCGGGGTCGAGGCTCATCGCGGAGCTTGGTCTGTATTTGATAGAGGAGTAGAGGAAGCTCCCGGTAGCTTTGCACGTAGCGATGGACAAGGTCGGTAATAACTTCTTCATGAGTGGGTCCCAGAGCCAGTGTATGCTCTTTGCGGTCGGTCAAAGTGAACAAGGATTTACCAAAGGAAACATACCTGCCTGATTGCTGCCATAATTCAAAAGGCTGCAACACAGGCAGCATCAATTCCTGCCCGCCAGCCTTATCCATTTCCTCTCTGATTACATTTTCTATCTTTTTGAGCACTCGCCATCCCATAGGCAAGTAAGAGTAAATTCCGGCAGCCTCCTGGGCAATCATACCCGCTCGAAGCAGTAGCTGATGGCTTACGCTCTCAGCTTCTGCGGGCGCCTGCCGTAATGTCTTGCCAAAAAGCTTAGAAAAACGCATTTCTCTTACCTTTACTCCAATCCTTTCCTATCGAGAGAGTCTACTTCTGCCATCAGAGCTTCTAGAAAATTTTGCTCGCTTGCTACGCTTACTACCTCCCCTTTCCTAAATATAGCACCTTTCCCCTTACCGCAGGCAATGCCAACATCAGCATCTTTAGCCTCGCCAGGGCCATTGACCACGCAGCCCATAACTGCCACTTTAATGGGTTTGCTTATTTTTTCCAGGCGCTTGTTCACTTCTTCAGCCAGGGCAATGATATCAACTTCAGCTCGGCCGCAGGAAGGGCAGCTTACCAAAGTTGGACCTCGCTGACGAAGCCCCAAGCTTTTCAGAATTTCGTAAGCCACAAATACTTCCTCGCAGGGATGAGCGCTGAGGGAAACGCGTATGGTGTCGCCAATCCCTTGATAGAGAAGTATGCCAATGCCTATAGCGCTGCGTATGGCTCCCGTCCGGGGAAGCCCGGCCTCGGTGACGCCCAGATGTAGTAGATAGGGCATTCTATCGGCAATCATTTGATAGGCCTGAATGGTAGTGGGGACATCAAAGGCTTTAAGGGAAACTTTGATTAAATTAAAGTCCAAACCTTCCATAAGCCTTATCTGCTCCAATGCCATGTTGACCATGCGCTCAGCCGGTGGGGCATCAGGTTGGAAATCGGCCGGTAAACTGCCAGCATTTACCCCGATACGGATAGGCACCTCTCTTTCTTTAGCAACAGCTACTACCCTGGCAATCTGTTCTCTGTTTCTTATGTTGCCGGGATTGAGGCGGAGCCCGTCAACACCCGCCCGTAGCGCAGCCAAAGCTAAGCGGTAGTCAAAATGTATATCAGCAATAATGGGTAGTGGAACGCTCTTTTTTATAGTTGCTAGGCTTTCGGCCGCTTCCTTGTCTGGGACTGCCACTCGCACAATTTCACAGCCGCAATCTTGTAACTCCTTAATCTGGTTTATAGTGGCAGGAATGTCACGGGTATCGGTCTTGGTCATGGACTGCACCACGATGGGGGCGTCGCCGCCAATGATCACCTTGCCAATTCTCAAGGGTTTGGAGATTCGACGTGTCATAATCCGAAACCCCTTCCGCTCCATAGACGTCCAATATCTAAAAAGGTTACTAAGACCATAAGTGCGATTAAAAAAGCAGTGCCTATGGTGTAGGCCAAACGCACTGTTCGAGGGGAAAGACGTTTCCCGCGCCTGCACCCTTCAATGAATGCCACCAGCATCCCGCCTCCATCCAAGGGAGGGATGGGGAGGAGATTAAATATGCCGAGACCCAGGCTGATTATACTGGCCATAAATAATATGCCGCTGAAGCCAGAGGAGCGCACTACCTCCACCGTTAACTGACCAGCACCTATTGGCCCCACCAGTGCCATATCGGGAGATTCTATGATTAGAGGGATAGCCTCTATTATGAGCACAGGCATATAAATGATATACCTGGCTCCCAAATAGACTGCCTTCCACACAGGAAGTCGCTCTTGTTCGATATGAATCCCATCTACCCATCGTATTTTTACACCGGGCAGGGTTTCGGAGCCGTCATGAATCAGAGAGATTGAAACTGTCTCGCCGTCTCGGAGCAAAACCAGCTTTATTTCTTCGCCTTCCTCAATGGAACGCAAAGCACTGGATATACTCTCAGCATTGTATACACCATGTCCATTGATGCTTAAGATGGTATCGCCAGGTCTGATGCCAGCTTCATAGGCTGGCGAGCCTTCCTCCACCTGACTCACCATATCCCACCAAAGGTAGGTGCCGATTTTTAGCAGCTGCGACTTTGGGTCGAGTTGCGGCTCCAAGGTGATTTCCTTTTCCTGCCCATTCCTTAGCAGGAGCAAAGTTATTTCTGCCCCTTCTTCGACTGAATTTACTATATCCTGCACGTCCCCCCGTCTATGAACAGGTTGCTCATCTACTTCCAGGATTATGTCCCCAGACTTGATGCCTGCTTCTTCCGCAGAAGAATTTCCTACTACAGAATGCACCATGAGCCCATTGCCGGCGACTGTACTTGTGGGTAACGCAAGGAAAGCGCTGAGGAGAACGAAGGCCAGAAAAATGTTGACCAGCGGACCGGCAGCATAGATTCCTAACCTGGTCCACGGTCCTTTGCCAGCCAGGCTTCGGGGTACTGTGGGGTCATTTTCTCCAGCAGCCTTAACAAAGGCTCCCAGAGGTATGGCATTAACTGAGTATATTGTCTCGCCACGTTTAATACCGAAAAGTCGTGGGGGAATGCCTATGCCGAACTCTTCTACCTTCACTCCGGCACGCTTAGCAGTAATGAAGTGCCCCAATTCGTGAAGACACATTGCCACGAATAGAGCTACTATGAAAAGAATAATGATTACAGCAACGCTCATCTCTTATCTCTCTATCCCAGGATTGCTTCGTCGCTCAGGCTCCGGGCAGTAACTAAGGGAAAGGCGTGTAGCGTATTCCCTTGCCCAATCGTCAGCAGCCAGTATTTCCTCTAGCGATGGCTGGGGGATATTCTGATGTTGCTCCAGCGTTTTTTGCACAATTTTGGCTATATCGGTAAAACTTATTCTATGGCTGAGAAAAAGCTCTACAGCCACCTCATCTGCGGCACAAAGCACTGCCGGATAAGTTCCTCCTGATTTGCCAGCATCCATTGCCAGTTTGAGACAGGGAAATTTATTATAGTCCACAGGCTCAAAGTTCAGAGAGTTGATTTTATTCCAATCAAGGCGGGGTAGGTCTGGATTAAGCCACCTCCGTGGATAGGAAAGAGCATATTGAATGGGCAATCTCATATCAGGCCAGCTAAGCTGAGCTTTCAGGGAACCATCCATAAACTCCACCATGGAATGAACGATAGACTGGGGATGAATTAATATTTCAATACTATCAAAGGGGAAAGAGAAAAGCCAATGAGCTTCGATGACCTCTAGTCCTTTATTCATAAGCGTTGCTGAATCTATGGTTACCTTCTTTCCCATCTTCCATACGGGGTGCTGAAGGGCTTGCTCCGGAGTTACCTCAGCCAATTGTGACTGTGAATAGTGATAAAAGGGCCCCCCGGAGGCAGTGAGAAAAAGCCTCTGCGGTTTGGTTTCTTCCCCCTGTAAACATTGCCAGATGGCACTATGCTCACTATCGATAGGCAGAATTTGAGCGTGATGGAGGCTGGCTTCACGAACAATAATTTCACCGGCCATCACCAATACCTCCTTGCTAGCCAGGGCAACTGTCTTGCCTTCCTGTAAAGCCGCTAGAGTAGGGCTAAGTCCGGCCTTACCCGCAGTGGCCACGATAACGAAATCGACCTCAGGATGGCTGGCTATTTCTTCTACGGACAAAAATTCCCCGCCGTAATTAATGTCTGGTTTGATTGAGGAACAAAACATTTTGGGCTGAAATTCCTGGATTTGCTTTTCCAGGAGTTTAAGATTTTTGTTCCCCGTCAGAGCTACTATTTTTAATTCGTCAGGCAGGGCACGAATTACATCTAGAGCCTGCCGCCCTATGGAGCCTGTTGAGCCCAGGACAGCTATTTTTTTCACACCACCCATATCACGTAATAGTATACCACCGCCCCGACAAAGATGAGGCTATCGAAGCGGTCGAGGATACCGCCGTGTCCCGGTAGCAGATCACCTGATTCTTTCACCCCCATATTGCGCTTGAGCAAGGATTCAACCAAGTCGCCAAGCTGAGCAAAGAGGCTAACTAGAAAGCCCAAGAGGGTGATTTGCCAGTACTTAAAGGTGAAAGGAGAAATTAGGTTAAGCAACATCGCTATTATGATGGCAGCCAGAATGGCGCATATTAAGCCCCCTATCGCTCCTTCCCAAGTTTTAGCCGCGCTTATCGCAGGAGCCAGCCTATGTTTACCCCTTGCCCTCCCAATAAAAAAAGCACCTGTATCGTTGGCAAATGTAGTCAGCATGGCCAGGTAAACCCAATTTCGGCCGTCTTCTAAACCACGCAAATTCAGCCAATAGCTAAGCATCCAACCCACATAGAGTGCACCCACTATTGTCCATGCCCAGTTGCGAAATGCTCCTTCTTTTGATGGGCGGCATAACAGACAAATCAAGGAAATCAACACAGTAGCAGTAATAACTATGGGTAAAACATCAGGGCTCCTATAATGAGGGCTTAAGACAAGTGCCAGCGCCCATAGTAAACCCAAATAAATCAGAGGCTCTCTCCTGTCAAAATTGGCTATGTGATAGAACTCGTAGGTGCCGGCTAACGCTGCTGCAGCTATGAGAAGAGTAAACCAAGGCCAAGGGTCGCCAAACCAGATGGCAAGAATAACGAGAGGCACGCCCACAGCGGCAGTAATAACTCTGTGCTTGAGCATAGGTCTATTTTAGCAGCTTTTAAGCGGTTATAGGCTTGATAGTGTGTGGTCTCATGAATGGGTTTCATCAGACCAGCGTAATGTCTGATATGTAGTCCTGAGCAGTAGCGAAGGGTTCAGAGGCAGAATGGTAAATAGCGAAAAACTGAGGGATGATAACTGAATGCTATCAAATAGTTCTTATCTCTAACAGTTAGTGTAGACTTTTTGGGGCTAAATTATATTTCCCGTATTTCCTTTTCCTTGCTTTGTCCTAATTCACTTACCTTGTCCACACAAGCCTCTGTAAGCTGGTCGATTTTCTTAGTATTATTCTTGAGTTCGTCTTCAGATATTTCTTTATTTTTCTCCATCTCTCTTAGTTTCTCAATGCCATCTCTCCTTATATTGCGTATGGCAATCCGCCGCTCTTCTACTTTCTTAGATACGAACTTGACTAACTCCTTGCGCCGCTCCTCACTAAGAGGAGGGATGACCACCCGAATTATATTACCATCATTCGCAGGGTTAAGGCCGATATTGGCTGTGAGAATGGCTCTTTCAATGTCACGTAACGATGTGCGATCCCAGGGTTGAATAATGATTAAATTAGCCTCAGGTATGGACAGAGTAGCAAGTTGATAGAGCGGAATAGGCGTACCCTGATAGGCAACCATGATGTTGTCAAGCAAGGCTGGAGTAGCACGCCCGGCCCGGATGGTAGCTAATTCTTTAGCTAGTCCATCTATGGCCTTCTGCATTCTGGAGTTCAGTTCAGCGAATAATGCATCTAACATGGCTTAGTGGTCAACACCAAGCTCGAATCTAGCAAATCTGCGTACTTTCATGTTTTCACCCACTTTGGCAATTGTTTCAGCAATGATTTCCTGTACCGTCTTGGTAGGATCTTTGATAAAAGGCTGGCTAAGAAGGCAAGCTGTTTGGGGGTCTGTTTCTGCTTCTGGTGGTATCTCTTCACTAGTGAGAAAATACGGGGAAGTAGCAGCTATCTGCATGGCTAAGTCGTGAGCAAGTTCTTTAAATTCAGCGGTGCGAGCCACAAAATCGGTTTCACAGTTTAACTCCACTAATGCTCCTATGCGCTTGGTATGATGAATATAAGCTTCGATTACACCTTCGGTTACAGCTGCATCCTTCTTTTTTTCAGCAATTGCTGCCCCCCGCTGTTTCAAGAATTCGACTGCCTTCTCCATATCACCACACACCTCTAACAGCGCCTTATTACAGTCAGCTATGCCTACATTAGTTCTATTTCTTAACTCTTTTACTGCTTCAATTGATATTTTCATGGAGATGCAATTTCTCCTTCTGATTCCTTTGGCTCCTCTGATTCACCTGGCTTCTCTGGTTCAAAGGTATAAGAACCTAGAATTTCAATGGCTTCTTCGCGCCCTCCTTCAGCAACTAATTTAGTAACTCCTGCCTCTCCAGAAAAAGCTTCAGTTTTACCTTTAACTATGGCATCAGCTATCTTACTACAAATTAATTTAATCGTCTTAACAGCGTCATCATTGGCGGGAACAGGATAATCGATGCCGTCGGGATTACAATTAGTATCCACAATGGCAATCACGGGTATGCCTAATTTTTTAGCTTCAGTAAAGGCAATCTTATCTTTAATAGGGTCAGCAATGAAGAGGGCTCCAGGAAGGGTGGTCATTTCCTTATAACCACCCATTTGAGTATTCAGGTGGGAAATTTCCTTTTCTATCTTCACCCGTTCTTTTTTAGGCAAGCGGTCAAGCTCGCCTTTATCCCTTTTATTCTCTAAACGAACCAAATGATCGATCCGAGCTTGTATGACGGTGAAGTTAGTTAACATACCACCTAGCCATCTTTGATTAACATAGCTCATACCGCACCTCACAGACTCTTCTTCTATGGTCTGCTGAGCCTGTTTTTTAGTGCCGACAAGAAGAATGCTTTGCCCTCGAGCTGCTAAATCTTGGACAAAGGTACAGGCCTTTTCTAACATGGTAACTGTCTGCTCCAAATCGATGATGTGGATACCATTGCGCTGGGTAAAAATATATTTCTTCGCCTTGGGATGCCAGTAGCTGGTGTGGTGACCAAAGTGAGCACCTGCTTCCAGCAATTGTTTTAATAAAGCGTTATCTATCATGTTTACAATTACAGACGATATTAATTAGTAAAACCAGTATAATGTAGCATGACTGATTTAGATAATGCAACAAGAGATTGCCTCCAATTGTCTCTTAGTTGACAGAGAATTTTTCCTTATCTATACTATTGAGCCAAAATTGTAGCTAGAAGTTGCCCGAGTAGCACAATGGTAGCGCAACCGACTTGTAATCGGTAGGTTGGTGGGTTCGAATCCCCCCTCGGGCTGAGTTTTCAGATATTTTATGATAAGCTTATATCAAGGAGGGGTGCCGGAGTGGTTAATCGGAGCAGACTGTAAATCTGCCGCCCGTAAGGGCTGCGTAGGTTCGAATCCTACCCCCTCCACTGTAAAGTGCAGGAGGCCCACATAGCTCAGCAGGTAGAGCACGTTCCTGGTAAGAACAAGTCTTAATCACCATCAAATGCACCATAGTCTATCCCCACACCCTTGCTAGTAATTGGTTTCTACACTTTCCTATCTTCAGTTGTACCAGCAACCTTACCAGTCTCAATAGCTGCTATAATCTGTTCTCGAAGGTCACCAACTGCACCAGGAGAGTGAGGAAGCATTATTGTGTTAGTCCGAGAAGTCTTCCCAACATCAGTAAGCATGTCATAATACTGCGTCATAAGAACCAATGTCATTACACCCTCTGCATTAACCCCAAGTGCATCACTGGCATCCTTAACTGATTCTCTAAGTCCAGCAACGATCGCTATCCTCTGCTTGGCAATACCCTCACCAGACAGCTCCTTACTCCTAGCATCAGCTTCGGCTTCTTTAATAACGATAATCTTTTTAGCCTCTCCCTCATGCTCAGCAGCAACTCTAAGACGCTGTTGCCTATTAATCTCATTCATAGCATCTGCAACACCCTTATCTGGCTGGATGTCATTAACAAGAGCACGAACCAATTTATATCCATACTCACTCAGCCTGGCACTAAGACTCTCCTCAATTTCTTTAGCAATCTCTTCCTTATTTTCAAACACAGAGTCTAAAATCATCCCAGGAACCTTTGCCCTTACATTATCAAATATCCAAGATTCCATCTGAGCTTGTGGATTCGTAAGTCTATAAAATGCATCCCAAACCTTATCCTCCCCATCAACAAAGTACTGAACTGCAATAAGTAAGTCTACAAAAACATTATCGTTGGTTTTAGTTTTGATACTCACATTTAGTTCCTGTACTCTAATAGAAACTCTACCAGCCACTTTATCCATTATAGGAACTTTAACATGAAGACCGGGACCAACGACCCTGTTAAACTTTCCCCATCGCTCAATAAGGGCAAATGTCTGCTGCTTAACCATAAAAATCGCCAAAGCTATAAGAATCACACCAACAACTATACCTAAAACAATTCCAAAAATATTCATTGCGAATTACACCTCCTTAATCTTTTCACTATTCTAATCTATCTTTCTCCACCAATTTTACCATCCCTTGAAACTTTCACATATCACCCCCTTTCCGACTAAACCCTAGAAACTCTAAAGCCAATACCTTTTTACCTTGCTTAAGTATACCTTAGTAGCAAGTAAATCATTACTAATCTAGCCTCAAACCTTAACCCATGTGTATTTTAATACGAATGCCGATGATAAAGAGAACGAACCCTATTGTAGCTGGCCACGGGTTCTCAAAGCCTAATTGTACAACAAGCATTACTCCTCCTGCCCCAAAAATTCCCAATACCAATTTGTTTATGTTTATTTTTTGAATAACCTCTTCTAACTTCATTATATCTTGGCAAAAATACTTGTCAATAACCTCGTTCCAGATAAGAATAAGTCCTAATCGCCATCAGAAGCCCTACAATCAATTATAAACCTCTTTACTTAATCTATCTCCCAAGCAAATTATTATCTTCCAGCATCTTTTGCTGCTTTCTCAATCCAATCGATTAAGCTCAATCATAGTTGATTTTCTTTTTTCAATTGCTTAATTCGTTTCCTGTCTTGAGCTCGCTTCTTTTTCAACGCCTCTAAGAGACTAACAGTATCTCCCTGCTGGCCATACCTAAATGCATGTATCTCTCTTAAATGTGAGGCGCTGATTTTATTCCAAATAGCTTGCAACTCTGTCAACATCTCTTTCGTCTCACCAAAGAACACGGGTTTGCTCAACCTTTTAATACTACCATACTCGGGAACAACTCGCTCTTTAACACTAGTAGTATCCCAATGAGCAACTCGTTTATTGCGGTAATCCTTAATCGCCTCCACTACTTTTTTATGATTCCTAAGGCGTTTCTTTATTTCACGCACATTTACATCTGGAGCTAGCTTTGGATTCCTGCCTAGCATATTCAAAATACCATAAAAACTTGCAGCGTTGGGCCTATTACTGAGAATCTCGCTAACCTTAATAATTAACCCGTCAAGATGAGCCTCTCTTGTAGGCTGAAAAAACCCTATATACTGATTTATAATATCTACTACTTTCTCAGTTGGAAAGAGCTGTTCCCAAATATAAAAGTTAACGCTAGCGTTAAGCAGTTGTTTTCGTAGCATCTCAAAAAAAATTTCAAAATCCTCTTGTTCATTTTTCAGTTTTGTTTCCGTTTCAGATGCCATTTCACCTCCTTCGTACTTTAATTGTATAACAAAAACTTTTATTCTCAAAGTTATTTTACATAGAGGAATAAATGTCTCGTACAACAAATCATCATAAACCCTCCATTTTCATCAGCTCGGGCAGAATAATTTCATCGCGCACTCTCTTGGGCATACGTGCTAGCTTTACCAGTATACCCGGGTACTTCTGGTCAGGATAAACGCCATAATTACGTCTAAACCACCGCGACCAGGATACCCAGCCTGGAAACACCCAACCGGCACTCATAATATACTTACGCACATGGTACGACTGCATATGAAGATACTTGCCAATGTATCTAGCAGCGCCAGCAACATCGTCAACTTCAGCTAAGCTCGCCATCTTCCAGACCTCCTGCTTGACTTTCTCCCAAGCATTCCTTTAAAATCCATCCGTTAATTTGCCAACTAAACATGTACATCACGTTCTAAAGTAGAAAATCTATATTTTCTTGACTCTTTGTCCATGTTGACTTAAAATATAGTTTCGGGCATACTGCCCACATAGCTCAGTTGGTAGAGCACGTTCTTGGTAAGAACGGGGTCACCAGTTCGAATCTGGTTGTGGGCTTTGAGATAAAAGGAGGTTGAAATGGCAAAGAAAGTTTATGAGCGTGTTAAACAACATATCAATGTGGGCACTATAGGACATGTTGACCATGGGAAAACCACACTGACTGCAGCCATGACCCAGGTGTTATCCAAAGCAGGCTTTACACAATTCCGCCCCTTTGATTCCATAGATAATGCTCCTGAAGAAAAAGCTCGTGGGCTAACCATTGCCATTTCCCATATTGAGTATGAGACTGAGAAGCGTCATTATTGCCACGTTGACTGTCCCGGGCATGCTGACTATATCAAGAACATGATAACTGGAGCTGCTCAGATGGATGGAGCTATTTTGGTGGTTGCTGCCGATGACGGTCCTATGCCACAAACCAGGGAACACATCCTTCTAGCCCGGCAGGTGGAAGTGCCTCGCATATTGGTGGCTCTCAATAAGGTAGACCTGGTAGATGATCAAGAGTTGTTAGATTTGGTAGAGATGGAGGTTAGAGACTTGCTTAAAAAGTACAACTTCCCTGGAGATGAAATTCCCGTTGTGCGAGTAAGTGCTCTTAAGTCTCTGGAATGTGGCTGTGGAAAAAGAGAGTGCCAATGGTGTGGACCAATATGGAAGTTGGTGGATACTATAGATAGTTATATTCCGCTACCACAGAGAGAAAGGGACAAACCCTTCTTGATGCCGATAGAAGATGTATTCAGTATCAAAGGACGAGGGACTGTGCCTACAGGCCGAGTAGAACGCGGGGTGATCAAAGCCGGTAAGGAAATAGAGATAGTAGGATTAAAAGAGACGAAGAAAACAGTGGCGATTAGCTTAGAGATGTTCCATAAGACCATGAGTGAGGCAGAGCCCGGCGATGCTGTTGGGGTGCTATTGCGAGGCATAGAACGAGATGAAATAGAACGGGGGCAAGTTCTGGCAGCGCCAGGCTCAGTCAAGCCCCATACCGAAGCTGAAGTTGAAGTATATATTTTGAAAAAGGAGGAAGGGGGCAGGCACACACCTTTCTTCAATGGTTATAAGCCCCAGTTTTTTATCAGAACTCTGGACGTTACAGGCGAAATAAGTCTTCCTGAGGGTGTGGAGATGGCTATGCCCGGTGACAGCCTGGC
>CAZZAC010000044.1:0-11343 GCA_964652095.1 uncultured Dehalococcoidales bacterium
TGCGCAGCCTAACACCAGCCCAGCAGATTATCAAAATTGTCAATGAAGAATTAATCGCTATCCTGGGTGGAGAGCCTGGCCGTTTAGCTTCGGTTACTGACTTACCGGCGGTCGCTTTGCTTGTAGGATTGCAAGGCTCCGGTAAGACCACTACAGCGGTGAAGCTAGCTGTTCAGCTCAAATATCTAGGGCAGCGTCCTTTATTAGTAGCTGCCGATACTCGCCGACCTGCTGCTATTGAACAACTCAAATTACTGGGTGAGCAACACGATATCCCGGTATATATTGAGGATGCTAACGTAGCATCAACCACAATTTGCCAGCATGCTCTAAACCAAGCCAAAGGAAGGGGATTGACCTGGGTTATAGTAGATACTCAAGGGCGCCTGCATATTGACGAAGCCATGATGAAGGAATTGGCTGATATCAAATCCCTGGTACAGCCTTCAGAAGTATTACTTACGGTAGATGCTATGATTGGCCAAGATGCCGTAAGAGTGGCTCAAGAATTTCACAGTCGCATCGGGCTCACGGGACTTATCCTGACGAAGATGGATGGAGATGCCCGAGGTGGAGCTGCTCTCTCCATTAGATTTGTTGCCGGGGTGCCCATAAAATACCTGGGCACGGGTGAGAAGATTGACGCGCTGGAAGCATTTTATCCTGACCGTTTAGCGTCTCGCATTCTAGGCATGGGAGATATGCTCACCTTCATCGAGCGAGCTGAGACGGCCTTTGATCAGCAACAGGTCAAGAATTTGGAAGGGAAAATGCGCACCGGGGATTTTGACCTTGAGGACCTTCTCAGTCAAATGCGTCAAATTCACAAGATGGGTTCCCTAGGGCGATTGGTGGAAATGATACCGGGCTTTTCTAAATTCGCTTCTCATTTGCCAGATGACCAAGGTGAGAAACAGTTAAAGAAGATAGAAGCTATTATCTTGTCTATGACTTATGAGGAGCGGCGTAATCCAGCCATTATTGATGGTAAACGGCGAAGCCGTATTGCTCGGGGGAGCGGTACCACATCCAAAGATGTTAATCAACTTCTTAATCAGTTTCGCGAGATACAAAAGTTGAGTAAGTCACTAACACGAGGCAAGTTACCTAAAAAGATGGGGACTATGCTTGACATGCCCTTGAGATGAGATCAGTCTAGATAGCCCTTGAGCTTTCGACTGCGGGTGGGATGACGTAACTTGCGCAAAGCCTTGCCTTCAATCTGTCGTATTCTTTCCCGGGTTACACTGAATTCTCTACCCACCTCTTCCAGAGTTCGAGCATGTCCGTCTTTAAGGCCAAATCTAAGCTGCAATACCTTTTTTTCGCGCTCGGTAAGTTCATCAAGCACTTTGTCTATTTGTTCTTTGAGTAGCTGCTGTGAGGTGGCTTCAGTCGGCGCTAAACTGGCACGATCTTCAACGAGGTCGCCTAACCGGCTATCTGCATCCTCGCCAATAGGCATATCTAGCGATATTGGCTCACGGAAAAACAAGGCCATGACCTCTTCCACTCTTTCTGGCGACATACTTAGGCGGCTGCCAATTTCTTCGTAACTTGGTTCGCGTCCAAGTTCTTGAACTAACTGCCGCATTGTGCGTAATAGCTTGTTAATTGTTTCTACCATGTGTACCGGAATGCGAATGGCACGGGATTGGTCAGCTATAGATCGAGTGATACCTTGCCTGATCCACCAGGTGGCATAGGTACTGAACTTGTAGCCTTTTCTATATTGAAACTTATCTACAGCCCTGATAAGGCCAATATTCCCCTCCTGGATAAGCTCAAGGAGAGGCATGCCATGCCCAATGTATTTCTTGGCTATGCTCACCACCAGGCGTAGGTTCGCTTCAGTGAGGTGCCTTTCTGATGCTTTTTCTTCATTCTTTATCTGTTCAAAATAGGCTTTGAACTCACTGCCATAAGAATCAATTTGGGATAGGAAACTGTCATCAGTCAGGAGAGTCTTTAGTTTTTGCCATGAAGTTTTATCTCTAGCCAGGAGCTCTAGCAACTGCGGGGGCAGAAGTTGACTGTTTATGGAAAGATTTACTATGGCTTCTTCGGCTGCAGTGGTCCCTTTGTCTATCCCTTTAGCAGTTGCCGCTATTAACGCTGGGTCTATAACAGCATCAATGGCGGAGCGAAATTTAGGATTCCTGATCGTCTCCACCACATTGCTGGAAGGATCAATACCAATATGTTCTTCGACAATCTGAACAACCTGGTATGCCTTGGATAATTGAGAAATTAGGTGAATAACTATATCAACGGGTGAAGGGAATTTCTTGTATTTCCTGAAGTGGTTGTCTTCGATTCTTTCTAAGCTTCTGCCCAGCTCTATCCTCCGGCATAGTAACTTCTCTTCATGGACATTGAGAAGTGGCACTCTGCCGATTTCCTGAAGATACATACGAGCTGAGTCGTCAATTACCTCATATTCCCCTAGTGGCGGCGGAGGCCTGATCTCCTCAGTTTGTTCAGCGGTGAATTCCTCACTTTCTTCTTTTTCTTCACCTTCCTCGGCTGAGGTGCTGACATCCTCAACTTCGGATTCATCGCTGAGTAAGCTTTCAGCCTCTTCCTCATCACTATCCAGGTTGATGTTTTCTTCTTTCATTGAACCCATGGTTTTTTCCCTTTTTTAACAAAGACGTCCTGAAGTTGTTGCCCGGAATTTATTCCCTGCTCCTCTAGTTTGGACAACTCTGAGCTTATACCACCCTTTTCCCGCTCAATCTCAAGCGTCGCCTCCTTCTCAGTTTCTAATTTCCGGGATAACTTCTCTTGTAGACGTAGAATACAATTGGCTAAATCGAAGTGTCGTGTTCGCTCGCTTTCCCGTATGGCTGGCGGGAAAATTTTATTAACCAAATAGTATAAATGTTCTAATAGACTCGTGTCAAGTTTACTTTCAAGGTTCGAGATATCAGAAGAATGTTGCCATTTGACAAAGACCTCCCGATTTTCCGTGGATTCGAAGTGTTCTGGTGATAGCTCTTGAGCCAAAGGACGAAGCTCTCGGTACTGAAGGAGAAGTGCCAAGCAGCGTTCTTCAATAGAGCTGGATACAAACTGGCGGGCAAGGCGAGCTTGTTCTGGTGGCTTGCGAGGTTGAGGCCTTTTCCCGGCAGTCTTTAATTTCTGCAATGCAGCTTCTACGGCCGACGTTTCGATTTTTAGTGCACGGGCCAGTTTCTCCACATAATGGAATTTTTGTGTGGGATCCTTTATCTCATAAATTGAGGGCAGGAGTTTTTGTACAGCTAAGGACTTGTCTCTGGCTTTATTGATATCGACCTTGCTTATTACAGATTGAAAGGCGAAGTCTAGAATAGGCATAGCTTGTTCTACTAATTTCTGCCAGAGAGCAGGCTCCTCTCCTATTACTTGGTCCGGGTCTTTGCCCGGAGGTAATAAGATGACATTTGCTTCAGCATTGGAGTAAGCTAATATCGCTTTGCCTCGCAAGGTAGCTTCTTCTCCGGCAAGATCGGCATCGAGTGCCAGGGTTATGTTATTGGTTAATCTTTTAATGCCTTCCACCTGCTTTTCGGTTAAAGAAGTTCCCATTGAGCCAACTACATTTTGCCAGTCGTGTTGGTGAGCAGTGAGAACATCCATGTAGCCTTCCACGATTATTACCAAGTTTTTCTTTTTAATGGCAGATTTAGCCTTATCAATGCCATACAAGATGCTACTCTTATCGAAAATCGATGTCTGGGGGGAATTGATATATTTAGGCAGGGAGTCATCCAGAACTCTGGCTCCGAAACCAGTGACTCGACCCTGGATATCACATATAGGAAACATCAGCCGATTGCGAAATCGATCGTAACTACCTCCTCCTTCTTTCTCGATTATCAGACCAGCTTCTACCAGCTCCTTTTCTGTGTAACTTTTACCCAGCAGGTAATTCTTAAGGGTTTCCCAGGCATCAGGACTGAAACCGAGACGGAACTCTTTGATAGTCTCGGGCATGACCTTTCTTCTTGCCAGATAGCTTCTCGCTGCCTCGCCTGCCTTAGTGCTCGAAAGTAGATGGTGATAGTATTCAGTAGCTGCCTCGTTAATCTGAAATAATCTCTCTTTCTTCTCATCCTCAGCCTTGTCTGGCGCCTCAAGGGGGCTTAAGGTTATGCCCCCCCTTTGAGCTAAAAGACGAAGAGCTTGACCGAAATCAATGCCATCCTTTTTCATGATGAAAGAGAAGATATCGCCACCAGTCCCACAGGCGCCAAAGCAATGCCAGCTTTGTTGCTCAGGAAAGACAAAAAAGGAAGGGTGTTTCTCACTGTGGAAGGGGCATAAGCCTTTGAAGTTACGCCCTGCTTTTTGAAGAGTAACATACTCAGAGACAAGATCCACTATATCTAATCTCTGCTTTACCTCTGTGATTACGCTCATTGAGATATCTCTTCAGCTAATCTTAGCGCATATTGATCGGTCATCCCAGCAATGTAATCAATGACTTTGCGCTCCTTGTTATCCGGCAAAGAGGCAAATTCTCGAGGTAATCTATCCTCGTGCTTCAGGAAATGAGAATATAACAGACGCAATACCTCTCCCGCCTTTACTGCCTCCTCTCCAGCTAAGCTGGGATAATATACTTTGTCAAATAGAAACTGGCGGAGTATGCTAGTTGCACTAAGGACTTCAGGGCTCATGCCTATAGTTGGCTTGGGTAAATCGCCATTGCCACTAACTGGCCAGGAGCAGTCAATGATATCACAAACCAGGGTATTAATTCGCTGTGAATGCGTACGCCCCAGAGTTGCTACTACCGACTTGGGTAAATCATTCTGGGAGATAATGCCAGCTCTTATGGCATCTTCGACGTCGTGGTTAACATAGGCCACGATATCGGCTATCTTGCATATTTGGCCCTCTAAAGTATTGGCATCTCCCCATCCCTCTCCCAAGATCTCAGCTTGTCCCTTGGAATGATTGAGGATGCCATCTCGCACTTCCCAGGTAAGATTTAGCCCTTGTCCCTCCCTCTCCAATAAATCGACTACTCGTAAGCTTTGCTCATTATGCTTGAAGCCACCGTGATACAACTCGTTCAGGACCTCCTCGCCTATATGACCAAAAGGCGTATGCCCTAAATCATGTCCGAGAGCGATAGCCTCAGCGAGGTCTTCGTTGAGATTTAGAGCTCGAGCTATAGTTCTGGCTATTTGGGATACTTCCAGAGTGTGAGTAAGCCTGGTGACATAATGGTCACCCAAGGGAGCAATAAAAACCTGTGTCTTATGTTTTAGCCGACGGAAGGCCTTGGAATAGATGATACGGTCACGGTCACGTTGGAAACTGGTTCTTATGGGGCATGGTTCTTCCCACTTCAGCCGACCACGACTGAACTTACTCTTAGCGGCATAAGGGGAAAGGGCTTCTTCCTTCTTCTCTGTCTGCTCACGTATATTAGGTTTGTTAACCATGGAATCACTATAATGTAGCAAGTCAAGGCAAAATCCTTAATTTATCCCAGCGGCACCCTCATGTCCTCACGCGCGTTTTCTTTTGGTTTTTGATTTTATCCTATTTTCTACCTCTGCTATATTTAACCTCGTCGACAGTACCACATCCGGGTTCAAAGACATCGAATCTATGCCGCACTCAACTAAAAAGTCGGCAAATTCCGGAAAATCACTCGGCGCCTGACCGCATATCCCTACTTTTCTCCTTGGTTTGTGATTATGTGCCACATCTATGACTTGCTTCACCAGCCTCTTCACTGCCTCATTTCTTTCATCAAATATGTGTGCCACAAGTTCAGAATCTCTATCTAAACCAAGAGTTAATTGCGTTAAATCGTTCGACCCTATGCTGAATCCATCAAACACACCGGCGAATTCCTCAGCCAAAATCACATTGGACGGTATCTCGCACATCATATACACTTCCAATCCATTTTCCCCTTGCCTTAGGCCAAAATCTCCCATGGCTCCTATCACCTTCCTCCCTTCTTCTGGCGTCCGGCAGAACGGAACCATCACTTTGACATTAGTTAACCCCATCACATCCCTTACTTTCTTTATCGCTTCGCATTCCAAACCAAAAGCAGGTTTAAATTTATCATCATAATATCGAGACGCCCCCCTCCACCCTAACATGGGGTTACTTTCCTCTGGCTCGTAACGATACCCCCCGATTAAATTGGCATACTCATTTGTCTTAAAGTCAGAAAACCGAACGATGACCTCGTTGGGATAAAACCCCGCCGCTATTTTCGCTATCCCCATGGCTAAGTTATCAATGAAAAACTCTCTCTTGTCCTCATATGTTGCACTCTTCTCATCTATCTCTTTGATTACCTTTGCTAACTTCTCATCCTTGCTCGCTGCCTTCTTCAACTTATCATAATCTATCAACGCCATGGGATGAATGCCGATGTAAGAGTTGATAATGAACTCTTCCCGGGCTAAACCCACACCGTCATTGGGAATTCGACTTTGAATGAATGCACCATCGGGAATGCCAAAGTTCATCATTATTCTGGTGTCGGGTCTGGGAATCTTGCTTACCTCTACCTCATCTATCCTGTATTTCAATTTGCCTTCATATATCCTGCCCCCGCCCCCTGAGCAATCTATCGTGACCTCTTTTGTCCCCTTCAAGACCTCTGTCCCCTTGCCAGTGCTAATTACACAGGGTACCCCTAGCTCACGACTAACTATAGCTGCGTGGCAGGTCCTGCCACCTCTGTTCGTAACTATGGCGCCGGCAATCTTCATTATCGGTTCCCAGTCGGGGTCTGTCATATCAGTAACCAAAACCTGACCGCTCTTGAATTTGCGGATTTCATCACTGTCTTCAATTACATGCACCTCGCCTTGCCCTATTTTCGTGCCCACTGCTTCTCCTTTCAGCAATAATTTCCCCTTTTCTTCAAGCACGTAAGTTCGAAGTATAGCTAAGTCTTTGTGTGAGTGGACGGTCTCCGGCCTGGCCTGGACTATGAAAAGCTCCCCTGTTCTCCCATCCTTTGCCCATTCAATATCCATGGGCAGGCCATAATGTTCCTCTATGATGCAAGCCCACCTGGCAAGAAGCAGGATCTCATCGTCATTTAGTGCGAACTGTCTTTGCTCTTCAACCTTGGTCTTCTTCTGCTCCGCTCCAGACCCATGTCTCATGTAGACCAATTTCTTCTCCTTCGTCCCCAGCTTCTTTTCCACAATTGGCCTGAACCCTTCTTTTAGAGTGGGCTTGAAAACGTAAAACTGGTCCGGATTTACAATCCCCTGCACCACATTCTCTCCCAGACCATAGGCAGCAGTTATGTAAACCACATCCTTGAAGCCCGATTCCGTGTCTATGGAAAACATGACGCCGGAGCAGGCTAAATCAGAGCGGACCATCTTCTGCACCCCCACCGAGAGATAAACACTGAGATGGTCAAATCCTTTATCCACCCGGTAAGAGATCGCCCGGTTCGTGAACAAAGACGCAAAGCAGTCCATTACCCTTTCCAGTAGGTCGCCCTCTCCACGCACGTTCAAATAACTCGTCTGCTGCCCGGCAAATGAGGCTGTCGGTAAATCTTCAGCGGTGGCACTGCTTCTCACAGCGACATCCACATCCTTTCCAAATCTCTCTTCCATCTTCCGATATGAAAGTCGTATTTCCTCCTCCAAGTCTTTTGGGCAACGAGAATGTTCTATCAGATTCCTCAACTTCTCGCCCCTGTCTGCCAAATTCTCAATATCACGTGTATCCAGGTCCGCTAAAGTTTCCTTGATTTTCTGGTCTATACCTGCTTTCTCTATCACATACTTATATGCCTCGGCAGTAATGGCAAATCCGGAGGGTACATTTACCCCTTTCTTACCCAGGTTTCTTACCATTTCACCCAGAGACGCGTTTTTTCCACCCACTAAAGCTACGTCTTTTGCTCCAATCTCTTCAAACCATTTCACAAACTTCATAGTTCCTTCTCCAATTTATAATTTTTATAATTGAAAAATATGGTCATGTTCGGCAATGCCATCTCAGCTAAATGTGCTTCCTTGCTTTCTCTGGCAAAAAATTAAAAAACGGTACTTTATTATATCATGCCCCAGCAAGGCTAAAAGAAGAGCCATTTTTGTTTTTCCTGGTTGGTTCCACTATGGTCAGCCTATCCTCCTGCCATCTGTTGCAGCGCCATTTTAATCTTCTCTTCTAAGCTTAGCTCCTCAGAATCTGGAAGCTTAGAGATAGCTTTGGTGGCTTCCGTTAAAGAGTAGCCCAAGCCAGTTAAAGCAGCTATGACATCGGCACTCTCCGGGGCTAAGGGCAGGGCTACCTCTTTCCATTCCTTTTCCAATTTGCCTCTGAGTTCAACGACAAGGCGGCTGGCCATTTTTTTACCGATGCCAGGCGCTTGACTGACGAGGTCGATATCGCCGCTGGTTATAGCCATGACAAGTTGTTCAGGATTCAAAGCCGAGAGCAGGGCTAAAGCCACCTTAGAGCCAACTCCTGAGACGGAAATAAGGTTTTTGAACAAAGCTAATTCCTCGCTTGAGGCAAAACCGTAAAGAGAAATATTATCCTCTCTCACGTGGAGATGGGTATAGAGGGAGACCTTGCCTTTAACAGCTCCTAATTGGCTTAAAGTTGAGCCGGAGACATATACCCGAAAACCTATTCCGCCGACATTAATGATAATGGAGTCGTTACCACGATATTCCAGTATTCCTTCTAATGTAGCTATCATTTCGGCGTATGTTCAGTGAGCCATTGGTTAAGGCGCCTCTGCTGAATGTGGCACATGGCTATAGCCAAGGCATCAGCAGCATCGCTAGGCTGAGGTAGCTCAGAGAGCCTGAGCTGGACTCTTACCATTTCTTGAACCTGCTGTTTATCGCTTTGCCCATAGCTGGTTATTTGCTGCTTTACCTTGGCTGGTGAGTAATAGTAGATGGGCAATCCCTGGTTGACTGCTGCCAGGATAGCTATAGCTTGTGCTTTGCCAATAGCGAACGCTGACTTTACGTTGTGGCCGATAAAGGGCTCTTCAATGGCTACTTCGCTTGGTTTATGCCTAACGATAATTTTGCTTAATTCACTGTAAAGAGAGCGCAGCCTTTCCTCCATGGGAAGTCGCGCTGGGAGATTGATTACTCCGCAATCTACCATATGTATTTCCTCTTCGCCATCCACTACACCATAGCCTAAATTTATAGTACCGGGGTCAACGCCGAGAATGCGCATGTTAGGTTTGACTGCGCAGCCTTTCTAAGGTAGCCTCAGAAAAATCGATATTGGAGAAAACACGCTGTACATCGTCTAATCCGTCTAGCTCGTCGAGAAAATTCAGGGCTTGAACTGCTTTATTTTCCTCCAGCAACACTGTAGTTTTAGGCGTTAGCGAGAGCTCCGCCGAAATCACATGTTCCTTCTCTTCAATAACCCTTCTTACTTTTTCTAAATCCTGTGGTTGCGTATAAATTTCCACATAACCATTTTCGGTCTTAACATCTTCAGCCCCGGCATCGATAGCTCGTAGCACTATTCCTTCGGCATCTGAGGCGTTGCTTTCTACAGTGATTACTCCTCTACTCTCAAAGAGCCAGGAGACACAACCATTCTCACCAAGATTCCCCCCGTGGCGGGTGAAGAGACGGCGCACATCCTGAACAGTGCGATTACGGTTATCGGTCAAGACTTCTACCAAAACTGCTATCCCGCTTGGACCATAGCCTTCGAATTTCGTCTCAGTTAAGACAGCTGCCCCGGCTTCTCCGCTACCCCGCTTTATAGCCCTCTCGATATTATCCGAAGGCATGTTATTATCACGGGCTTTCTGTACTGCTAAACGTAACTGGAAATTGCTGTCCAAATTAGTTCCACCTTGTCGCACTGCAACTATGATTTCTCGAGCAAGCTTGGTAAATACCTGCCCGCGCTTGGCATCAGTCGCTCCCTTCTGCCGCTTAATATTCGCCCACTTAGAATGTCCTGACATTGCTATCCTTTATACCATTTTATCACTGCAACTCCCGAAAGGTAAAGCAGATATACAAGTTTGAGAGAGACGTGTGTTTATCGTTATTGTGTATGGTAGAATATTCGCGGGGAATACAGCCGGAGCAAGCTTTCGCCCATGCCTTATGTTATGAAATTACCTGATAGCGTATTCAATGTATTGGCAAAAGAAGGATTAACTACCCTGGAAGTCTTCTATAACAGGCAGAAAGACAAATTTATATTGATTTTTATCATAACCGCAGACTGAATATAAGGGTAATGTATTGCAAGAGTGTTAATGCTCCTGGAATAAGAAACAAGCGACACGCGATACGCGCTGGTGGAATACGGAGACATGAGCCAGACGAGCCAGAGATAGATGTTCTCATGGATGGGCTGAATCTGGCTAGAGCCATGTCATACAAAAATGCCTTAGCCGCTATCCCTTATGGTGGCTCAAAGATACTTGTCCAGTGTGCCCCGATTGACCTTAGCGATTTTGAAGTCCTGGGCTTTCTCGCTTATATAATCGACAGGACCCGCTCGTTTACCGGACTTGATATGGGATTTGAGCCGTCAATGGCCTCGTCGTGGCTTTTGAACGGGCCAGCGGAGAAGAATTCGTTGATGATAATGTTCTGCTTCGCAATGGCTAGTAATTTAGCCCGGGCAACTTCATCGGGTAATCTCATCACGGCGTCGGTATTTCAGCCTTATAATTAGGCAAACTAACAAGACGTTCTATCTATATCTCTATGAGCAAATTTAGCTATAAGCTGGTGACAGGCGACGTCGAGTTGCAAGAGGCCTTCGAGGTGAGGAGGCAGGTGTTTGTCCGGGAGCAAGGCATCTCAGAGGACCTGGTGTTCGATGGGCACGACAGGGAAGCGCTGCATATGGTGGTCAAAGATGGAGAGAGAGTTATCGGTAGCGCCAGAGTTCAATTTCTGGCCGACAACCAGACCAAGCTGGAGAGAATGGCTATCTTAAAACGTTACCGCCGTAAAGGCATCGGAAAGGAGATGCTCCTGTTTTTGGATACAGTATGGAAGGGTAACCAAGTACAACAAGTAATTATCCACGCCCAACTTGAAGTCGTTCCCTTCTATAAGTTATGCGGCTTTGACGAATTTGGCTCGCCTTTTCGGGAAGCCGGCATCAAACACATAAAGATGCGCAAACAACTTTGACCCGGTTTGTCGAATAGGTCTGGCAGCGGAACACGCCACTTGATGAATCAATCAACTACAAAAATCTAGCCCAACCCTTTTAGTCCTTCTGCGTAAGGCTCCCTTATTATGCCCTTCTCGGTGATTATGGCAGTTATATAGCTATGGGGAGTGACGTCGAAGGCAGGATTGGCTGCTCTTATGCCTTCGGGAGCAA
>CAZZAC010000045.1:0-10909 GCA_964652095.1 uncultured Dehalococcoidales bacterium
CCGAGCGCATCATGCCTGGCGTGGTGTATATCGATCACGGTGCGAAGTGGGACCCAATTGCCCTTGGGGAAATCGATCGTGGTGGTGCCATCAACACTATCGTGCCCCGCAACACCACTTCGAAGAATGCAGTTGGCCATGCAGTCAGCGGCTTCCTGGCACAAGTCGAGAAAACCGACATGGAAGCGCTCAGGCGCAAGTATCCAGAAGCCTTTGAGCGTCCCTTGCACCCGTATGCGGGTCCCGGCTTAGAAGCCTGGGTTGAAGGAGGTAAATAATGGGTAAGGCCCTGATTATCAACTACGACATTTGCAATGGTTGTTACAACTGCGTGGTTGCCTGTAAGGACGAGCATGTCGGTAACGACTGGACTCCCTATGCCAAGCCTCAGCCCGGGACCGGGCACTTCTGGATGAAAATTACTGACATGGTCAGGGGGACTGTTCCCAAGGTCAGGGTCACATATCTTCATGACATATGTCAGCACTGTGATGAAGCGCCTTGCATCCCCGCCTGTACAGCACATGCGATATACAAGAGAGACGATGGCATAGTTATCATCGACCCCGAAAAATGCAGCGGCCACAGGAATTGCATCGGTGCATGTCCCTATGGAGTAATTTATTTCAATTGGGATCTTAATATAGCTCAGAAATGCACCATGTGTGCTCACCTCCTGGATAAAGGATGGAAAGAACCCAGATGCGTTGATGCATGTCCAACGGGAGCGCTCAAGTTCGGTGAGGAAAAGGATCTGCAGGACGAGATAAGCAAATCTGAGATATTACATCCCGAGTTCGGAGCCAAGCCACGGGTATATTACATAGGCCTGCCCAGGAGCTTCGTAGCTGGAGCTGTCTATTCCCCGGAAGAGGACGAATGTATACAAGAGGCAGCTGTTACGTTGACGGACTCCGACACCGGTGAGAAATTCACAGTAAAGACTGACAACTACGGGGACTTCTGGTTTGAGGATATGAAGGTTGACCATACTTATTCCCTGAGGATAGAGAAGGATGAATACTATCCACAGGAGATACACGATATAAGTACAGCAAAGGACATCAACGTAGGGGACATAAAGCTTCACAGAAAGGTTAAGGCCAGAAAATCTTGACCCGATGCGGTCTCTCTAAGTGAAGTTAAATATAGGCTTCAGAGATCAGCCTCTGTTTAAGTTTACAGCTCCCAGGTAATTGTCAGCTTTCAGGTCAACATCCATCGTCTTTTCTGCATATCCCGCATACTCAAGCTTCAGCGAATACCTTCCGGCACTCAGGCCAGTGAATTCAAAGACACCGTAGGCGTCGGTGAGTGCGGTTTTTTCTTCCCCTGACTGCTTGTTCACCAATGTTGCCTTAACCTTTTCGGCACACTCATCTACATCTCCGAATACCACACTGGCGGCTAAAAAGTTCTTAGTTACCCTTTCAAGACCTATATAGTACACTCTCGGTTTTGTATTATATTCTGGGTGGAAGACCTCAGCTTTGCCTGAACCTACCAGCTTAGATACCTCACTTTCCGGATCATCCAGATCGCCGAATATCATAGCCTTGCTGGGACATGCCTGCACACACCTGGGCATTTCCCCGTCCTGGAGCCTCTGGACACAGAAGTTGCATTTCTGAGGCAGCTGTTTCTCCTCGTTCCAGAATACTGCGCTGTATGGACAAGCATCCACTATTTGCCGTTGGCCTACAGCTTTCTCGGGGTCTATTATCACTATTCCATCAGGTCTTTTATATACCGCACCGTTCTTGGCAGCTTTTATGCAAGGCGCAGCGTCACATTGCATGCAAGGTATAGGCATGTAAGACACTCTTATATGTGGATAGGTCCCGCCTTCCTTCTTCTCAATCCTGATCCAGAATTGTCCATGCCTGGGCTGGGCTGCGGAATAGGGAGGATAATCGTTATCCCAGTACTCATCTTTGCAGGCTATGAAACAGCTGTAGCAAGCATTGCACTTTGTTATATCTATTACCATACCCCATTTAGCCATGTTTATTCGCTCCTCTTTTCAATTTCAACCAAACAGGAATTCGGAGCCATACCACAGGCATTCTTAGATAGAAAACGATGAGGTGTCAGCAGGTTGATACATCCACCTCTGTCCGCTGATTCGCCAGGCTCTCCGATTGCATCATAAACAGCGCTGGACTCATACGAATGGACCATGCCGTATGGGACACGCTCTGTAACCTGCGCTGCACATATGACAACTGCTCTGTCGTTGTAGACGTTGACCAAATCACCATCTCTTATGCCCCTTTTCTCGGCGTCTCTGGAATTTATCCGAATCACCCAGTAGTACCGTCCATCTTCCTGTTTAACCCTGTGTTCCGGTATTTCATTTATCCAGCTTTCCTTACCATCGTAATGGGTGTGAAAACTATACCTCGGGTGAGGAGAAATGAGCTGAAGGGGATATTTAGAGTAAAGCTCCTTTGTGTGATGACCTTCCCAGGAAGGAATATACTTGGCCACGGGTGGCCTTTCCCAGTCATCGGGGTCGAACCGTTTGAGGCTTTCTGCTTCAAACTCTATTTTACCCGTCTGGGTAGCCAGGTTACCTTCGGCATCTGGTATGCTTGCTACCCCTCCACCCACAGGTCCCCAGTCCGGCGTGTCGTTCTTCCTGCCCTCGGCAAACCATCTCAAACTTGGTGTGGACTTATAAGGTTTTGGCAGTGGGACAACGAAGTAGCCTTTCTTCTCAAACTCTTCCCACGAAATGTACTTTGGCAGGTCACTTAATTGGAACAGCTTTTTTACCCAGTCCAGCTCTGTTAAGCCTCCTTCGGTGAACTTGTCGTAGAAGCCAAGCCTCTCAGCCACCGCAGCGAATATGTCGTAATCTGCCTTAGATTCTCCCAGTGGTTCAATACATTTCTTCTCCAGCACTATTGTCCGATGGTTGACTGTATAGTGGCTATGAGGAATGTAGCCCGAGCAGTTAGCCCACTCGCCGATGTCCCATCTCTCAAAGTTGGTGCAGGCTGGAAGTATCAAGTCAGCAAGTTGCGCTTCACCTTCCATCCAGATTGACTGGTTAACCACAAACTCAAGCTTGGGACTCCGGTACATCCTGACCCACCTGTTTGTGTTGTTCATGGTGCCAATATAGGCACCACCATACCGCCAGAACATCTTCACCTCAGAGTATCCATCTTCAGGATACTTGTATTTCTTGAACTGAGTTTCAGTCGAAGCGCCACAAAAGCCCTTCCCTCGCCACTCCTGAGGCGGATTCAAAATGCATTCAGGAAGTAGAATCCTGGGTATATGCTGTCCCCCAGGATCATTCACCTCAGACCTTATCGGATGTTTTGTTATTCCCCGTGAGATCATTTGGTAGTGGGCAGCAGAGTTTAGTGGGTCGCCGGATATGCCGCCTTCAGCATATCCCGGGAAGAAGAAGTCAAAATTCTGGGGGGCACCGTAGTTTGTTGTCCATATATTGCTCCCTGGCTTGCCCATCCCCTGCATGGCCGCCAGCATGACCATATACCTTGCCCATTCTGTTCCGTAGGCTGTCCTGCAAGCTCCCCCTCCAAGTGCGCTCCCGGAGGCCAGCATAGTCTTACGACTAGCCCACTCTCTTGCCAGAGCCCTAATCTCTCGTGCTGGTACTCCTGTTTCTTTTTCGGCCCACTCACTCGTCTTGGCAAAACCGTCTTCTTCACCAAGTATATAGCCTTTCCACTTTTCAAATCCGTGCGCATGTTCCTTAATATATTCCTTATCGTATGTGCCCTCCGTAAGCCAGACGTAAGCGATAGCTGCTGCCATCGCTGTATCGGTTCCCGGTCTGGGAGCAAACCACTTGTCAGCAAAATTCACAGCGGTGGAATTGTAATGCTGGTCTACAACAATCATTTTCACCCCTAGCTCCTTCAGCCAGGAACGCCACTGATTTGATTCCTGCCCTCCATAGATTCCGGAGGTGCTTTCAGGGTCAGAAGACCAGTAGATCACCATCTCGGCGTTTTTCAAGGCATCTTCCAGGAGATCGTATTGCTCTGAAACGCCGAGTCTCCAGGCGAAGCCCCACATATGCATTGCCCCCCAGTGCCAACCCTCCCAACTATCCGGGTTGTGGTCGACATAGGTAGCATTTAGCATTCCCATGAACCTCAAGAGGCTGCTGTGCCTGTAACCTACATTGCCCCAATTGTGATGTGAAGAAGGCGTGGTAAGAACTGCGCCAGGCCCATAAGTCTTCTGGATACGCTCTATTTCTTTGGCCAGAATATCTAAGGCTTCGTCCCAGCTGATTCGCTTATAGCCTGACTCACCCCTGTTTTCAGCTTTTCTATCTCCTTGCGGATTGAAATCAACTCTTTTAAGGGGATAAAGAAGCCTATCGGGGGAATATATCCTTGACCTCTCAGCCAAGGCATATTGTGCAACCTTCGCCATTCTGGCAGGGGAAAATTTCCTTCCCCGTGCTTCTATAACCCAGGATTCAGCATCATCAGGACTGAGCTGCAAGGGTTCAATGCGTGTTATTTTCCCATTTCTGACGTACACAAAAAGCGGTCCGCCGGTAGTACAATTGGTAAAGACTTGTTCGTCTTTCGTAGAATAGGCCATATTCTTCCTCCTCTTTTTTCGTCTGACTTAGTCAATAATTTTAATATGATAGACTCAAAGAGTCAATACCATATTGACTAAAAATCTCCTTTTTAATATACTTAATGAACAAATTATAAATTAGGAGGCAGGATATGCAGGTATCTAATAAACTCAAAAGAGTATCACAATCAGGAAGTATATTGCATGTAATTATTGGGATTCTGGTGTTTGGTTCCGTCTGGGGACTCGTGGAAGCTACCCTGGGCGGGTCTTTACACCTTATCCACTTCGCCTACAAAGGGGCAATTACAGGGGGCATCGGCATGTCAATCATGGCAACATTTGTCGTCATGTATCGACGGCCCAAGCTCGTATTCTGGATAGGGGTCATCGCCGCCCTGTTCAAGCCGCTGAGCGCCGTGATTTATGGCCAATTCATCTTCTCTCCCTTCGTAGTGAACCCCGCCTCAGCAATCCTTCTGGAAGCACTGGCCTTCAGCTTAGTAGTCAGCCTCGTGTTTAAAGGTTTTGAAAGCAGTATCAAGATGCGCATTGGCGCTGGTGTTGCAGCGGGATACCTGAGCATCATCCTTTACGGCGTTCTAGCATCAGCGGCAGGTATGGGTAACTGGGCATCCTGGGGACTTGCTGAGAGACTCAGTTCAGTGTTTGCCAATGGTACAGGTCTAGCCATTGTAGGTACTTGTCTGCTGCTCCTGGGACACCTGGTAGGTACAAAGCTCCGACCCAATTTCTGGCAACTCATGACTGCGAAGCCCAAGGCCTTCTATGCTAGCACTATAGCCATCACGGCCTTTTGCTGGATTGGCGCGGCAGTTGCCTTCGCATCAGGTCTTTAGTGAGACTGCTCGTTGTAGGTGAACCAGGGTCAGGCAAGACCAGTTGGTGTAGGCGATATATTGACTGGCGGCGAAAATCTGGTTCCAGCGTCGGCGGAATCCTCTGTCCGGCGATTGAGAAGCAAGGACAACGAGTTGGCTCTAATGCACTTGACCTCCTTACCGGCCAAGAGATCCCATTTGCCCGGCTATCAGGCCATGGATGTTTCAAGGGAGGTGAAGTGGTGGGTGACTATACCATTAGCCGGGATGGGATATTATTTGCCTGCGGTGCTATTAAACGGGCAGTCGAGAGCAGATGCGGCCTGGTAGTCATCGACGAGGTCGGCCCATTGGAACTGCGTGGCAAGGGTCTTATGTCCGCAGTCGAATTAGCCCTAGCTTCACCAGTCAACGTGCTCATAGTAGTAAGGAGTTCGTTAAAAGGAGCACTTCAGAAGCATTTTTCTGATTACGAATTTGTGGTCGTCGCTGATTTGACACAATCCCCTTCAAACGTGTCCGAGCTTGCAGATTGCAAAAGCCGTGAAGTGGCCACCTACGAGTCGCCCACAGAAGGTTGCTAGGCTCAAAAAACAAATAGTTGAGCAATATATATAGAGGAGGTGACATGGTTAATTTATTTGATTTGACAGGCAAGGTTGCCATAGTAGTTGGTGGTGCTGGTGGCATTGGTCATGCGCAGGCTCTAGGTTTGGCGAAGGCCGGTGCTGATGTCGTCGTGGCCAGCCGTAAACTTGAACATCTTGAGCCAGTAGCCAAGGAGATACAAACCCGGGGTAGAAGGTCACTGGCTGTTCCCGTAGAAGTTACTCAGGAGAAGTCAGTGGTGGCCATGCTGGATAGCGTCCTGAAGGAATTTCCCCATGTTGACGTTCTGGTAAACGCTCATGGTTTGGCGATTCGCAAACCTGCCGATACCTTTCCCCTTGATGAGTGGCAACAAGTTATTGATGTCAATACCCGCGGGACGTTCATTTGCTGCCAGGCTAGACGGGTCGTTGCCTGACAAGTCCGCTGTTCACTCAATTGGCAGGTTGAAGAATTTTTTCGGGTTTTCAAAAGTAACCTTCTCTATTTCCTCTCTTTTTAAGCCCAACATTCTCATAGCTAGAATCACTCTTGGCACTGAGAAATAGCCATCGTTCCCGTATCCCAGTTCAGAGTTCACCACAAGTCTGTCTCTCTTGTCTGGATTTTTGAGCACAACTTCCGCAGCAACCTCGGGTGGCATTTTATCATGGCATACGCTTAGTCCCACCATAGCACCGGATTTCAGACGAAAGTCAAGCGTGTTTTCCCCGGTGTGGTCTAAAATTACCCTGTCCAAACCAAAGTTCTCTTCGTTAATAACATTGACTATTTGCTTTATCACCCTAGGTGCTTGAGGTGCCAAGCGAATGGGGGTGTGCACTATTATGGGGAGATTGTGTTCCTTGGCGAGCTTTAGTTGGGCTCTAAAAAGCTTCGCTTCGTCTTCAATACCTGCGTCGAGGCCTATCTCACCCATACCAACTACCCTTTCATGCTTAAGGTATTCGGGAAGCTCTTTGAGACATTGCTCAACGCCATCAAGGGTTAATCCGTAGAATGGTATGCTCAGCGTAACATAAGCTTCTATACCCATAGATTTGGCGCTTTTTACCTCAAAGTCCAGTAACCTTCTCCACAGCCGTAGGAGTGTTTCTGCTGAGGATAAACCCTTGAGCATGTGGGGTGAAGGGATAACTGCTGCTTCTAGTCCCGCCATAGCCAGTTTTTCAAGGTTTACATCATCGATCATATCTGTGTGAAGGTGAGGATCAATAAATCTCATAACTAAGCCTCCTTAATATGACTAAAAGTCATCACATTATGCATTTTGTGCGGTTTTTGTATAATTTCCTTTGGCTTTATCTAGTAGTTTACCTTGTCCTTCCCTTTTAAGCCCAGGATCTCTCTTGCTTCGTCGGGCGTAGCTATTTCCCGTTCAAGCTCCCGGGCGATTCTGACTACCTTCTCTACCAGTTCGGCGTTGCTCTTAGCCAATACTCCTTTGCGGACATAAATATTGTCTTCAAAGCCCACGCGGACATGCCCACCCATCATTATGGATAGTGTCGCCAGGTTGAACTCGGCGGGATAGCCGGCGCCAATCACCGACCATTTGTAGTTTTCCGGTCCGAACAATCGGTCAGCTGTTTGTTTCATGAACATGATATTTTCTAAATGGGCACCAATCGCACCCAGAATTCCGGTGACAAATTGCACCCAGATGGGGAATTGCACGAGCTTTCTCCTAATACAATACTGTATATTGTACAGGTGTCCTACGTCATATGCTTCGTGTTCGGGTTTGGTATCATTCTCAGTCATGGTCTTACAGAAGTGCTCGATATCACCAAAGGTATTACGGAAGATGAAATCTATGGTATTGGCAGCGAATTCCTTCTCCCAGGGATACTTGTAGTCCGAGTCCTTATATCGCTCTACAATCGGGTGAATTGAGAAGTTGATCGAGCCCATGTTAAATGTAGCCAGCTCCGGTTTGAGAGCCGGGACAACCCTTATCCTCTCCGCCGCCGTCATTTCCATGGTACCGCCGGTGGTTACGCAGACAATAACATTGCTTTTTGACTTGATGAGGGTGGCAATCTCTCGATAGACCGCCGGGTCGGTAGTCGGTTTGCCGGTCTGGGGGTCTCTGCCATGGACATGCACGGAAGCCGCCCCGGCATCGGCACACCTCACCGCCTCATCGCAGATTTGCTGGGGTGTCAACGGCAGATAAGGTGTCTGCGTCGGCAGCGTAATATTACCAGTTAAAGCTGCGGTTATGATGAGCTTTTCCATTTATATGCATTCCTCCTTACATTGTTGATTATTAATATAATATGTTCTGTCTTAAGTTTGTTGTTTTCGGGAGTAGTCAATAAGGTGTTTCGTAAGCCTTTCTCTAGTGCGCTTTATGCTTTCTGGTGTCCATTTGTCATAAAAACCTTTTCCAGATTTAAATCCAAGCTCACCTTTACTTACCTTGTCCTTTAAGAGTGATGCGGGGTTGGGAGAAGCCTCTAAATCCTGCAAAACGGTATTATGGATGGCCAGAACCAAATCTAGCCCCACCATATCGGCATTCTCAATTGGCCCCAGAACCGCAATCCGCATACCAAAACTTTGCTTGATAGCATCGTCAACAGTAGCTGCATCGGCAATGCCTTTTTCTACAATTGAGATGGCTTCTCGCCACAGGGCGTGCTGGAGACGGTTAGCGACAAATCCTGGGACATCCTTCAAGCATTTGATGGGATATTTCCCCGCCTTTTTCATGAATTGATAGGTTATTTCCATTGTCTCATTAGAAGTATCTTTTCCCTTTACCACTTCAACTAGAGGGATAAGATATGGTGGAAACCAGAAGTGTGTTCCAATGATTCTATCCCGGTTCCTGGCTTTAGATGCTATCGCCGTTATACTGATTACCGATGTATTTGTGGCCAGAATAACATCCCTAGGGCACATCTGATCTAATTCCTTAAATAGGTCTTGTTTTACCTTTAGGTCTTCAGCCACTGATTCGATAATAATCGGTGCCTTTGCCACTGCTTCATCTATGTTTCTGGTTGTTTTTATCCTGCTTATAATCTTTTTTATTTCATCCTCTACGCTAGCTTGTCCTTGCAGTAAGGCGGGGAGATTTGCCCTGATGTTTTCAATGGCTTTGTCTAGTGTTTGCTGAGTCCGGGAGTATAAAGATACCTGATAACCTGCCTTGGCAAAATGCAGTGCCAGTCCATACCCTACCATGCCCGCTCCCAGCAAAGCGACGTGATTAATTTCTTCGGCTTTCATAAGCTACCCCCTCTCCTACTCGGGCAAGAATTGTAATAATTGCTCGGAATAGAGAAGATTACTAATAGTTAATAACTACCAGCATACTCGCTGGCTTATTGGTCTTGTTGAGTATCGATCTACCTTCGTTGGGAGCGATGTAGACTGAATCCCATGGGCCGAGGGTTACCTCTTCCTTATCGGTCTTGACCGTGATTTCTCCGTCCAGGACGAAATAGTATTTCTCCGCTGGCGTAGCGCCGAATTCGGCTCCACCCCCGGGAAGGAAATGGGAAAGGCCCACCCAGAACTTCTCAGCCCCTGTTTCATCTTTGCCGCTTAGCTTGAGCGCAACCATCTTGAAATGGCCGGGAGCCTCATAGGGCTTGACCTGAGTTAAACTAATCTTTTTCATATTTTCTCCCTTTTAATTACAATTTACTCTGGTTGTGAATAATCCGGATTATTGTGTGCCGTACTTGTAAACGCGATCCGGGACATCGTATGTTTTGACGTCTTCCAGACAAACCTTCTTCATATGTCCTCCGTGTTTATTTTTGAAGTATCGGGGTAAACAAACAGCTATATACTTCATCTTTCCGGGAGACAGCCACCGTAGGCATAGGTTCTATCGGGTACATCATTCAGATCGTCTTCGTCGATTTCGGCAACGCAGCGAGCCATGGAGCCATCGCCCATATACCAGCGGAGCGGGAAGCAGTTGAACCTGAAGCGCTTACCGGAAACCTTATCCAGATCTCCGCCGAGGTTTTCAACCCCGACTATGCCGTGCCCCAGCATTAGCTTATGGCAGGGCTCCCAGGTGCCCCAGCAGCCGATGGCTTCCAGATCGCCGAACTTTTTGTCATAAGCTTCTTTGCCAAACACTTTAATGTAGGTGAACTTATCAAATTCGGCATATGCTTCTTCACCGAACTGCTCAATGTACTCTTCGGTAATAGGTTTGCCAGAAGCGCCGAGGAGGTTCATACGGGTCATGCCGTTGTTGCCCATAGCGGTGTGGAGAGGATGGTCCAGAGCCTGCATATCCATAGCAACGCACTTTACCTTTTTCTCTACAAACCATCTGCCGGCTTCTACGCCAGTACCGCAGGAATAATGATAGTACTCTTTGGAGTCGTCAAACTTGCGATGCATACCAGTATTCAGGCAAACGACCATGCCTTTCAGTTCGCTCGGCTTGATACTTGCTTTTTCGCAGGCAGCCTCAAGATGTTTCGGACCGATCAGTCCCCAACGCTCGATCTCGATGGGAAGGCAAACGGCATCGCCAGTGTATGCATCAATAGGCATTTCGTGGGTGTAACGAGCTCTTTTGCCGTCGAACTCGATTTCCATAACGTGACGGGGAGCATCGCAATGCGTACCGGTGTGCATAGTGCAGGTGATCTTCTGCGTCAGAACGCCGCCTTTTGCCATGGTGTGCGCGTTATCGATTATCGGCTTGTCAAAATAAGGCCAGCGGGGAATTTCCGCGCTGAAGGGATGCGTTAGATCAACAAATACTTCTTTTCCCATAGTATATACCTCCTTAAATTTCAACTATCAAGTATTCTATTACCAGGTAGTCACTCCACCATCGACGTAGAGAACCTGCCCGGTCACAAAATCTGATGCCTTAGAGGCAAAAAACAATG
>CAZZAC010000046.1:0-10856 GCA_964652095.1 uncultured Dehalococcoidales bacterium
GTCCCAGTGGGTCAACACCAGCCTTTTGTCGGCTGAAGAGGATTCTGGCGCCGATTCCATAGCCGCCAATGAACTGGCGGCAAAGCTTTTCGTCGAGCGCCTCGTCCTTTAGCTCATTTTTGGAAAGGTCCACGAACAGAACCCTTCCCATATAACCTCGTGCCATACTTTTCCTCCTTTCTTTGCTATAAACTGCTTAATTCTGATTTTCGTTCAAATTCGGTCATTTTGTAGTTGCCTGATTTATCAGGCCCAACGCTTTTTGTCATTGCGAGCGGAGCGTGGCAATCTGCATACTCAACAACCCCACCGAGATTGCTTCGGCTGACTTCGTCAGCCCCGCAATGACAAAGGAAGCCGCCCAATGTCGAGGCGTGAAGGAATCCCTTCCTTCACGATTGAAATGGTGAACAATACAGCTGCCTCTTTCCAAGAGTTTTGAGTTTTGAGTTGTCATTTTGGTTTTTGGCCTTTGATTTTTGAATTTCTATACGGGAAAATCTTACTGCCTCGCCACTGCCTTTAGCGGCGCCTCACACCAGTTAAGCTATATCCCTAGATAGGCTGTCTTCACCTGTTCATTTTGTAGAAGGTCTTTACCTTTTCCTTCCAAGACAATCTGCCCATTTTCTATCACGTATGCCCGGTCAGCTACTTCAAGAGTATTCCGGACATTTTGCTCAACCAGCAAGATAGTGATTCCCTGCTCACGCAACCGCTTTACAACCTCCAGAACTTCTAGGAATAGTTTCGGTGCCAGACCATACGAGGGCTCATCAAACATGCACAGTCTGGGAGTGGACATTAAGCCCCGCCCTATGGCTACCATTTGCCCTTCACCGCCGCTTAACTTCTTAGCTGATTGCCTTCTCCTTTCTTCTAACACCGGGAAAATTTTATAGACCTGCTCCAGCGTTTCTTTCCTCCGCTTCCAGGCTTCAGAGGAATACGCACCCATCTCCAGGTTTTCCCCTACTGTCATGTCGGTAAAAAGTTTTCTGCCCTCGGGGATCTGGCAAATACCCAGTTTCATAATTTTATGAGGTGCTAGCCTGTCTATTCTCTTACCGAGAAACTCCACACTACCTGAAGCTGGACGTAGTAGACCGGATATAGTATTAAGCAGCGTCGTTTTACCGGCGCCATTAGCACCCACCAGAGCCACTATCTCTCCCTCATCCACTCTTAAAGAAACGCCCCGTAAGGCTTGAGACTTGCCATAAAAAACGTCCAGGTTGCTAACTTCCAGCATGGGCCTCCTCTCCAAGGTATATCTCGATGACTGTCTCATTGGCGACAACCTCGTGTGGTGTCCCTTCAGCAATCTTCTCACCATGATGGAGCACCATAATCCGCTCACATATGCCCATGATCGCTTTCATGACATGCTCAACCATAAAAATGGTAATCCCTGTATCTCGAATCTTGGTTACCAGCTCCATAGCCTCGCTTACCTCGGCAGGGTTTAGACCGGCCATCAACTCATCAAGCAACAACAGCTCGGGCTTGGTGGCTAGCGCCCTGGCTACTTCAACACGCTTCTGGTTGGCCAGGGTTAAGTCTTTAATCGGAGTCGCGCTCATTGCCGACAGCCCCACAAATTCCAATGCCTGGCTGGCTTCTCTGGCAGCATCTGCCCCTGATACATGGTTCGGGCTCCCGAAAAACGCCCCCACCAATACATTCTGAAAAACCGGCATATTGGCGAAAACTTTGGTCTCTTGAAATGTCCTGGACACCCCCATCTGGCAGATTTGATGGGGCTTTAAGCCGTTGAGTTTCTGGCCTTTAAATCTTATTTCCCCTGAGCTAATAGGCAGAGCCGCCGATATTAAATTAAACAGCGTTGTCTTGCCAGCCCCGTTGGGACCAATCAGCCCTAAGATTTCGCCCTGGTCAACATGAAAGTCGACATGGGATACCGCCGCCAACCCCCCAAAATACTTATTTACGCCCTGGCCTTCAAGTATCGGCATGTTGCTCTCCCTGGCCTCCTTTCCGCAACCTCCGTATCACTCCCCCTAGCTTATCCTGCAACATCGGTACCAGCCCTGCTATTCCATTGGGCAGGAACAGGATAACCGCTACCAATATAATACCAAAACCGAGCATAAAATAGCTATACAGTTGAGCTCTTAGCGTTTTCTCTAAGTAGCCGAAAATAACGGCACCTACTATCTGACCATAAAGCTGCCCCATGCCGCCAAAGACAGCCATCAAGATTGGCATGAAAGAATAGAATAGACTGAAGGCAATATTGGCGTTAACATATATAAGGCTAGGCGCTGTGATTACCCCGGCCGCCCCCATGAAAGCAGAGCTGATGGCAAAGATGAGAACCTTCGTCCTAGTAGTATTGATGCCCATGTGTTCCGCCGCTTCCTCGTTTCCGCCGATGCTCAGCAGGGCCAGGCCGTATCTGGAACGCCTGATAAAATAAGTAGCGAGCACCGTCACCACTACCAGGCCGAGCATTGTGTAAAGGAGAATCTCGTTATCTATCGGAGTGATATGCTGACCGTGCTGCCCCCATAATCTAGTCTCCAAGAATTGGACAAGTTCGGTCATGAATACAACGAGTCCAAAGGTGAAGATAGCAAAGTATATGCCTTTCAACCTCAGGGTCACCAGGCCGATCAGAAGGGCAAATGCAAAGGCTACGAGACCTCCGATAGGTATAATGAGGAAGAAAGGCAATTCTTTCTGCAGCAGGGCCATAGTATATATGCCAAGACCAAAGAATGCCGCCGGTGCTAATGACATGTAACCGGTAGTGCCGGAAAACATAGCCCAGCTCACCGCCAGCACGACATACATGAGTACGGTGGTCAGCACGCGGACATCAGATGCCCCAGTATATAGAGGAAGGGTAATTATGAAGATCAAGATTAGAACGAGGAATCCCACCAAGAGTAACTTTCTGTGTGTTGATATAAATCGGGTTATATCCATTTTTGCTTTATTTCTTCCCTAAAATACCCGTTGGTCTGACCAGCAACAGGACCATGAGCATTGCGTAATAAACAGGCACGGTAAGAATCGGCTCCCATAAGCCAGCAACCAGCATGGACACGATACCAATTAGGATTCCGGCAACAAAACTGCCCGGGACACTGCCCAGTCCTCCCAGGACGACCACAATGAGGGCGATTACGGTACTTGAAAAGCCCATGCTTGTGCTAGCTGCGGTCTTCATGCTTACCAGTGTGCCAGCAATGCCTGCTAGCAACGCACCCAACCCGAAAGAGAAAGCCAGAATCATATTCGTATTTACTCCCATCAGTCCCGCCGTCCCCGGATCTTCCGCTGTTGCCCTGATCGCTCTTCCCATGCGGGAACGGCTCAAGAAAAGATAAACAGCAACGCCCAGGGCTAGAGCGATTGCAAAGGTTACGAATTGATTCTTGACGAAGTCCATCCCCAGAAACGACACTATATCGGCTAGATAATAAGATGGCATTAACCTGCCACCCCATTGTATTCGGGCAAAGTACTGGATGATGTACATGACACCGAAGGCGGCTAGCAAAGCGTTGCCCTCGAAGGCAGCCGGTGAGGGTGCCCGGGCTTTAAGACCTCTGAACAGAGTTGCTTGAAGCAAAAAGCCGAGGCCAAACAAAAGAGGACCGATAATAACCGGTGCCAACAGCGGATTAATCCCTAACCCGCTGAGGGTAAAGGTGAGCACGGCCCCCAGCATAACAAATTCGCCATGAGTAATGTTTAGCACCCGGCAAACGCCATACTGTAGACTTAACCCCATGGCTAGCAAGCCATATACGCTGCCTTGAAATATCCCAACTATGATTAGCGGTAGAATTCTCTCAGCCATAACGCCGGCTTCTTATACTTATTCTCTATTGGTTATCACACGCACGCAAGGGCAGGCTGCCTGGAAAGACACCCCGGGAAAACTCCCCATATCTTTCTAGACAGCCTGTCTTCTATTCTAGACTCCTTCTGATTTCTGTCTACTCTCTGTCTAATAGAGTCTTAGGCCGCGAGCCACGCCCACAGGTCAGTCATGGGGTACATGAAGTCTGCCGTAGCGTCGTAGTTCGGAAGCTCCGCATTGATCCCGTCATAGCCGGTGATTTCGAAAATTCCGGATTGCCACTGGCCAATCTGACCCGTTTGGCACAGGTAATCGACGATTCCACCACCGGCCTTATTGGGCTGGTGGGTTATTGGATCCTCACCGAATACTCTGTACCAGGTATCGCCGAAGCAGGTTGAAGCCGGATTTGAGGCGCTAAATGAGGCCATGACATCTCTTATAGCCGTGTTGTCGAGGTCCCCGACTTCCTCTACGGCTTCCTTCCACATCGAAAATCCTGCCTCGAAGATGGGTTGGCCCCAGAAGTCCAGCACCTCAGTCCCAGCGGCCGCCCCAAATATGTTCGGACATACCGAAGTGTAATTTACCCAGTCGTCCTCGATCTGAGCTCCTATTTCATCATACAGGTCAGCCATCGATATCGTCGGCGTCCCGACCTTGACTGTTGTCTTCGCATTGGAAGTCCCGAAGGACAGTATTCCCTCTATTGCAGCACTGCCCCATTGTACTGGGAAGTACCCTTGGCTGGAGCCCGGTCCGAATATCATAGCCGGCGGGTTGAAGCCGAAGGTTTGGGCTGCTATGAAAAGGGACGCCACATTCCAGGGATAGGTATAAGCGCAGAAGATGTCATAATTCGGCTGCGCCGGGTCTCCCAGAGCAACTATAGCGTTCTGGATTATCGTGTCTGCTTCTCCCTGCTCCATCATAAACGAGTGTTCAATCCCACCCGCAGGAAGGACATTCGCTGCACCAAATTCATCCTCGGTTGTCTGTTTATATTCCAGGCCGTGCTCGGCCCCTAGCCCTCCAATGTAGGTTACGTATGCAATCGGGTCACGTCCGGTTACCACTTCGTCCATCATGCCTTTCAGGACTGGTATCTCATACCAGTTGGCAAAGCTCAGGTTAATCCACACATAGGGCCAGTTATCGATATAGTTTTGGTGCTCCCAAACCATCTTGGCAGCACCGCCCTCGAGGGTCAAGAGGATAATACTATTTTTGTTGCATACAGGGGCCAGCGTGTAGATACTATCGGTACTCGGGCCGCCAAAGATAACGTTAGCCCCATCATCTATCAATCCCTGTGCTACGGTTCCCATGTCCCATGCCGCAAGGCTGAAGTCTCTTACCACGAGTTCCAGGGGCACAGTTTCGGCATATTCGCTCAGATAGATCCCACCTTCCTCGTCATTGACTTTATTAACGAACCACCGCATAGCTGGTCCGCCATGGTAACAATCAAAAATAAACTGATCTTCGTCTAAGTCCCTGACGGAACCACAAATGATGCTGTCTGGCGCCTCCGGCGGCAGATCCTCGCCCCCACAGCCGATGAGGCCCACGCTCAGAGCCAGGATCGCTGCTAATGTGATAAAAAGTACTTTTTTCACTGTTTCTCCTCCTTTCTAAAAGTTTTCAAAACTACATCACATCTTTCTGTCATCAAATCATACACATCCCTCCTTTGATCTATGATTCGGTTCTACTACCTTAAATAAGCCTTTCCTCGTAGAATTGCGCGCCCTCACCTCCTTTCATTATCTTTGTTTTGTCTTTATAATATGCCACTTATGTTAAAATCCTGTTAAGAAAATATGTATTACGATTTTCTGGTTTTCCGTTGGATTTTGGGGCGTTTTGGAAGCCCTTCGCCTGTACAGTTCTGTAATTGCCCGATCTATCGGGCTCCGCCGAGTAAACTGAGCTAGCCAATTCTAATTTTTCCCGTTCAATTTCCGGTATTATTGACTATTTTGTAAGAGCTTGGTCTTCTGTTCTCAATCGTCATTATATCGACTCTCCACCCACCTGTCAAGGCAAGTGTCCCCCTTCAGTAGTAGAAGTGCACAATTAGCGGTAGAGCTCATCATAGATGTCCCCAGCCCCACATCTCCACGAAAGCAGAAGTCTAGCAAGATTATGCCCAGTCACCCGTCTACCCTTTTGTTGGATGTAACGAGATTGCACATTAGTCACAAGTGTGCAATCTCGTTTCGATGGTATTCTGCGGACATGGCACCTAATTTGTAGTAGGCCTAATTGGTATGGTATCCCTGGAATTCTGCAAAGTAACCACCCGAATTGGCATCACCACACCCGCCGGTCAAGGGTGATTTAGCACTATTATTTTATTGCCCACCATATCCGGCTGGTGCCGCCTCAGCGAGAGTGCCGGCACCCATTATTACTGTCATCTGCAGGTGCGGCCGGGTAACGCTCTTCCAGGTCAGGGGGCCGTGTACTACTCCCGCCGGTACGTAGAGGGCTGAGGTCTTGTTGATTTTAAGCGGTTGGCCCCCCACCACGAACTCTATCTCCCCACCGAGGTCTTCGGGATTTTTAGGGTCGGAACCAATATGCAGGACGAATTCATCAGAGTCGGCGTGAGAATGTTCGGGTATATGAGGGTTGGGGTCAGGCATAGCATATACCCAGCCCATTTCGATGTACACGTTGCTTCCGGGCACAAGCTCATTGCTCATAAAGGTCATGGTGGGATACTGCCGACCTTTGATTTCACCATATACCGTACCCACCTCATACTTTGGTTTCTGCACCAGGTTCTTGTAATAATCAGTCACTTTCCTAATTCCTCCTTTCTAATAATTTTTACTCTTTGGTCACCCGAATAGATTTCAGATTCATATTCTTAAGCGACGATACCCCCCCTCCTGAGCGATGCTGTTATGGCTGCTCCTACAACATCGACAACAGCAGTTCCGCCGTCAAGGGTGATGACAGCCCCGGTCATAAATGATGAATCATCGCTGGCCAGGTAACTGCAAAGGCCGCCGATTTCGGGTGAAGCGGCGAAGCGGCGCATGGGTATCTCCAGTGCTATCTGGTTGATGAAGGTATCGGGGTCTATGCCGAGCATTTCCCCGAACTGACCGAAATCCTTCCTGGTCATTTCCGTTTTGACGCCGCCCGGACAAACCACGTTAGAGCGAATGTTCTTGCTCCCGTACTCCAGCGCCGCCTGCTGGGTGAGCATAATCAGTCCTGCTTTTGAGCTACAGTAGGCGGGCATGCTGGGCAGGCAGCGAAGGCCGCCCAGCGAGGCAATGTTGATGATAGACCCCCCACCCACCTTCAGCATATGCGGTACGACCGCCTTCATGAGCAGGAATGGGCCGGTCAGGTTGACCGCAATAACATGCTCCCAAAGCTTGAGGTCGAGCTCGGCGATAGGTGCCGGGTGGTTTATGCCGGCGTTATTCACCAGCACATCAATTTTGCCGCCAAACTTCATCGTCGTCTCCACCATGCGCTTTACATCCTCCTCCTTCGATACGTCTCCCTGGCATATCACCACCGAGCCCGATGGGAGCGATTTAGACACCTTTTCCAGCATTTCTTTACGGCGGCCGGTGATACAGACTTTGGCTCCATCGGCAACAAATCGCTCAGCGATGGCAGTGCCTATACCGCTGCCTCCTCCGGTAACAAGGGCAACCTTTCCTTTCAGGTTCATATCTTCATCTCCTGTCAAAAAATTTTGATATGTCCTGTTTATTATATCTCAAGCCGGCTTCTTGAGTTTTCCCGGACCGAATGCAGAATAGTCCAGGTCATAGAACTGCTTGCAGGCTTCGAAGTAACCAAGGTGTGAGCCGCCCAGGACTATTTTCAGCACTACGGCATCACGGTAATACTTCTCGTAACCGTTTTCCCGGACAAGGCCAAAGGAACCCATCAGCTCTAAGCCCCTTGATACCAGGTCGGGCACGGTGCGGGTAATATAGGCGTGCACTGCATGCCCTTTAGCCATTATGCTTTCCGAGTTCCACGGACCATAGATATCTTGACGGTCATACTGGTGAGCCAGCTCCAGAATGGCGGCTCTGCCCACGGATATAAACGCTGCCATCTCACCCAGTATCATCGCCGCATGCATGTGCCGGTTGATTGGTTTACCTCCAGCTACCCTATTCTCTGTATAATCAATCAGGATATCAAAGGCCCCCTGCAGAGTACCAATGGCGTTGGCGGCATTAAGGGACATGGGGGCAGACACGGTATTGGTGAAAATGGCCCAAGCCTCGGGCCCCTGTATTCCCCACTCCTTGGGCACCCTGACGTTGTCAAAGTAGGTGGGAGTATTCCTGTCGGCGTTAGCCCCGCACTTGACCTCGAATTTACCGTGGGAGACCCCTGTCCACGGTTCGGGAACATAGACCAGGGCAAAGCCAGCTATTCCCAGCTTTGGGTCCATATTGCAGACCACGCAGTTGAGGTCGGCAATGCCGGCATTGGATGCCCATAACTTATTACCGTTTATCACCCACTCGTCGCCCTTAAGCTCTGCCCTCACCTTTACCGTCCTGCCCTCATTCATCGGGTTTTCAATATCACAGGCGGAGTCTTCTTCACTGAAGTTCATGCAGGCAACGGCTAGCTCATTGCCGGTGAACCTGGGAGCAAATTCAGTAAACACTGCTTTTCCCCATGCCTTCCCCGTTGGCGATGGTGAGAAGTAGGCAAGGGCAGCTGGTACAAACCCCCAGTCGGTGCAGGCGCTGTGGAGGCTTATGCCATAGTCAGCGCGGGAAAGCTGCTCCTGTATTAGAGCATCCCCAACCATGGAAAACTGCTGGTTGCCGCCGAAGTCTTTGGGTATCTTGTTTTTCTGGTAGCCCAGACCTACCTGTAATTTTTTCAGGATGGGAGTAATTATTTCTTCATGTGTTACATCATCATCAATCTTGCCACGAACCGGCATAATCTCCCTGTCGACAAAATCGGCAAGAGTATTTTGCATCATTCGCAGCTCTTCATTAACGAAACACTCGGGGTACTGTAATTTGTACCACTGACTGGCCTGATTCATAACTTATTCCTCCTTTGAACGCACATTTCTTGTCAAGTTCTGTGCTTCAATATTGGATTTCTTCAGCTAATAGATGCTCTAATCCGTCGTTACCCCCTTTCCTAATCCTTTTTTAGCTCTCCTCTGCCGTGTAGTACGCCGTCATCCATGCTGAAAAACCTACTATCCAAAGTACTGCCGCCAGTATGAGTCAAAATGTTACCTCTCTAAGCAGGCTTGTTAGCCTACTCATTCAGTATAGCATACATCCCAATTATACTACTTGCTAATCCAGTGAAGCTTGAGGATAGTCGGAGGCTTGCAAGCCTTGTCCAGAGAGTCTGCCAGATAATCAAAATCATGCTGAAGGCTTCTAGTAGCTCTTCCTCGATACCTCCTGTCCTTGGGCGTTGTATAGCGCGGCCCAATCGGGGTCAGTATTATTCCAAACCGTTTTGTTATACCCGAAACTAAAGCCGCCCCACTCGGAATGAATCTCGTTTGTGTCAACCCGTATCTTGGCACCCGGGGCTAAGACATAAGACGAGAAGGTATGTGTTTAAGCACCTCCCTGGCACACACGCGATGTAGAGCATCCCTTCCGTTGTCTCTTTGTTAATTTGTTTCTTTAATCGGGGTCAATGACTGTACCAATCGGGGTAGATTTGTGTGAGCACTACAGAGGGGTCGCATAAAGGTCCAAGATACATGATGGGATATCCAATTCTTCTTTCTCGAAGGGCCTGCAATCCTTCGACCGCCTTTGCCATCATTCCCGGTGGCAGCGCCATAACCATTTCATCTTCGGTAACGGTGCCGAATGCTCTCTCTCCCATACATGGAATAGCCAGGGCAGGCTTGCCAGTAGTATAGCACTGAGCTAACCCATCGGCACAAGCCCCCTCGCCGATGAAGAAAAACTGAAAGCGCTCGTAGTCCTTAAACTGGAGCCCGTTCATCAGCAACATCATCTGGGCAGGATTACCGTAGATTAAGATAACATCGGGGTAAAATTTGCCCGAAGCCAGCGGGGCGACCACAATGGCCTCTCCGGGTGGAACCAGGGGATATGCCGCCATCTGTTTACTGGCTTCTTCCAGGTTGGCAAACCAGGTAGTGGCGAAGGCATTTGCCTCCCAGGCAACCTGCTTTTCGGTAGTCGGCGCCAGACCAGTAATTCGAGCGCAGCGCTCACCGAGGTTGTCTCTTGTCAATCCTACAGTCATGCCTCCCATTCGAGCCAACGCTGGTGCCTGGCAAAAAGAAGCTTTTCGATTGAGTCGCATCACGTCCGGTATTTTCTCCAGCTCCTCTACTTTCTCCAGTCTCTTGTAGGCAACGGGACTTGTTTTGAGACGAAGCAAACACTCCATCTCCTGGGTAAGCTTTGCCCAGTCAACCACTGGGGCCTCTTTTTTCTCCACTTGTTTCCTCCTTTTTTTCGTTCGTTATTTAGCAAAAGAATCATAAGCAGCTTAGCATGTGATTGGCAATATTACACGCCCGGGTTTACTCTTTTCCTCGGGCTACTGCCTGATCTAGTTCAGATAGATTAGTGACACACAAGTTACGAAAGAAGGTATGGTAGAATCCTTAACACCAAACCCATTGAGGATAGCGGGACCCAACCTTAACATTACTCCTATCCTGTCCTAACAATAGGGTCCACCTCCAAGATACTGTAATTATTAAGGCATATACTCAGGTGCTCTGCGATAAGGGGATCTGTAGTCCGGGTCTTTCAGATATGGGCATGTATTACCGCATCTCTGTTTATTAGGGCATTTAATAACGTGAGATCCATCGTCAAATTTCACAATATAAGCACTGACATGATAAATCGGGCAGCTTATGCGACGCCTTTCAACCATATTTGCCATGCTTAGCTATGTCTCCTTAAGAAGCGTTCTTAGTTTATCTTCACGATTCTTTCTTTTCTTGGCTACTATTAAAAAAGTCCTGGGCACATCTGCCATAAACGCT
>CAZZAC010000047.1:0-10704 GCA_964652095.1 uncultured Dehalococcoidales bacterium
CAGGGAAAACTCGTATCCATAGCTTACCACCACGATGCAAGTGGCGGACAAATACTCGACGGGTTGCCTCAATTTGTCGCGCTGTTATCCAAGCAGATTCCTCAGCCCTCATGCCAAAGTCACCAAGAACAATGGTATCTCCGCTCTGGGCACTACCTTTTCGCCTTCCTTTATGTACCTTGCGGTACTTCACTCGTTTCGGCTGTAGCATTTTTCTCCTTCACTTCAGGGATAATATCGCCCTTATAAATCCATACTTTAACCCCAATACATCCCATCACAGTATGAGCTTCAACAATACCGTAATCAATATTGGCACGTAACTTATGTAACGGCATTTGACCTTGACGGAGGGTTTCACTTCTAGCAATTTCAAGCCCACCAAGTCTTCCACTACACTTTATCTTTATTCCCTTAGCACCAGCTTGCAAAGTTCGGAAGGCTGCTTGTCTCATAGCCCGCCGGAAAGCGATTCTTTGTTCAAGCCGCTCAGCTATGCTCCGAGCTACCAGAAGAGCTTCGAGCTCAGGGTGTTCAACTTCCCTAATGGTCAATCTAATTTTATCCCCATTGACCTTTTCCAGGTCCGACTTCAATAATTCCACATTTTGTCCTCCCCGACCAATCAAGATGCCAGGACGAGCTGAGTAAAGAGTTAAATGTATCTCGTCTCCCGGACGTTCAATTTCCACCCGGGCAACTGCTCCTCCAAGACATTTTTGTTCCACAACTCTGCGTAGCTTTAAATCATTCAACAAAAACCGGGAATAGTTCTTCTCAGCATACCACCTGGTTCGCCAATCCTGGTTAACACCCAGCCTGAAACCATAAGGATGAACTTTTTGTCCCAAAACTATTCCTCCTCTTCAGTAACGAAAACTGTAATATTGCTAGACCGTTTTAAGATAGGACTAATCCTCCCTCTCGACTGAGGGCGGAATCTCTTCAAGGTATGCCCTTGATCAGCAAATATATCAGTGATTCTAAGCTCAGCAGGCGACATTTGAAAATTGTTTTCAGCATTGGCTACCGCCGATTTAATTACTTTAGCCACGGCCTTAGCTGTGGGGGTAGGCAAAAAACTGAGGATATTCAATGCCTCGTCAACTTTTCTGCCTCTAACCATATTTATCACTAACCGAACCTTCTGAGGCGAAATGCCAACTTCTTTAGCTACTGCTTTTACCTTCATTGCGCCTTATTTTTTCCTTGCCTGTTCAGTTATTTTAGCTTTGGTGATATGGCCTCTGAATGTCCTAGTAGACGCAAATTCTGCTAATTTATGCCCCACCATATTTTCAGTGATGAAAATGGGCACATGCTTCCTGCCATTATGCACTGCAATAGTATGACCTATCATTTGAGGCAAAATAGTAGAGGCACGGGACCATGTCTTTATCACTGTTTTCTCGCCCGAATTATTAAGCGCTTCTATTTTCTTAAGCAATTTAGCATCGCAAAAAGGCCCTTTCCTAAGCGACCGTGACATCCTGCTTCCTCCGTTTAAGAATCATTTTATCCGACGTTTTACGACGACGTGTCTTAGCCCCCAAAGCTGGCTTTCCCCAGGGAGTTTTGGGAGGCATTCCTCGCGGAGCTCTGCCCTCCCCACCTCCATGTGGGTGGTCACGAGGAGTCATAGCAGAACCCCTGACCGTAGGCCGCCAACCTGACCATCTTCTCTTTCCAGCTTTGCCTAACTTTATATTTTCGTGGTCAACGTTGCCTATCTGCCCAATAGTAGCCCAGCACTTTTGATGAAATTTACGTAGTTCGCCCGAAGGGAGTTTAAGTACAACATATTGGCCTTCCTTGCTTATAATTTGGGCAGAACTCCCTGCGCTATGAACAAGCTTTCCTCCCTTGCCTGGTTCAAACTCAACATTATGCACTACACTTCCCACAGGAATGGACTCCAATGGCAGAGCATTCCCAGGTTTTATATCAACATCCTTGCCTGCCTGTACAGTATCACCCAACTTGATGTCCAAAGGGGCGAGTATATAGCGCTTTTCTCCATCAGCATAATGAATTAGGGCAATGCGAGCTGCCCTATTAGGGTCATATTCAATGGAAGCTACTTTTCCTGGAACGGTAATTTTATCCCTCTTAAAATCGATAAGGCGAAGTTTGCGCTTACTCCCGCCACCGCGGTGACGCACAGTTATAACACCCCGGCTATTACGCCCTGCCTTCTTTTTCAGCGTCACCAGCAAGGATTTCTCAGGAGCTACTCCAGTTAGCTCTTCAAAAGTAGCGCCAGACATAAATCTCCTGCCTGGAGAAGTTGGCTCATAAGTCTTTAATCCCACAACAAATCGCTCCTTATTTATGCGTCCTTTGCCAGCGAGTCTTCTTAAGAAGCTTCTTATGCTGGTGCTTGGACATCTTCTTTCTTCTCCACTTGGTAACTGAACCCATTAAACACCCTCAAAGAAAGTAATTTTGTGTCCCGGTGCTAAGGTAACTACCGCCTTTTTCCAAGGTGAGTTAGTTACTTGTCTACTGCCAAACCTTCTTGTCTTCCCGGGCACCATCATCACATTGACTTTGCTTACCTTTACCTTCAAAGCTTGTTCCACTGCCTCCTTAATCTGAGACTTGGTAGCCTTACCTGCTACCTCAAAGGCATATTTATCCTCCTCCTTAAGCGAAGTAGCCTTCTCTGTAATTAAAGGACGCCGCAGAACTTCGTAAAGATGCAATTTATTTACCCCAAATTTGCTCAATGTTGCGTATTGCCGGCACAGTGACTACCAGCATTTTATAGGAAAGCAAATCCAATACATTAATTAGAGCCGAAGGTAGGACTTTGACCTCAGGCAAATTAGCCGCTGATTTAACCACATTGGGTGTGGGTTGAGCAGTAAGAATCAAAGCGGAAGAATCGATTCCCAGCGAAGACAGCACATTTATCATGTCTTTTGTCTTTGGTCCCTTAAAATCAAGTTCCTGTACCAATCTTATATTTCCTTCTCTAACTTTAGCAGAGAGAAGGCATTTCAAAGCTAACTTTCTCATTTTCTTGGGCATAGATTGGCGATATGTGCGTGGCTTGGGACCAAAAACTACCCCACCCCCCCTGAGAAGAGGTGATTTTATATCCCCCCTTCGCGCTCTGCCAGTATGCTTTTGGGCATAAAGCTTCCTTGTGCTCCCCCTAACTTCCCCCCTAGTCTTGGTAGACGCAGTACCTTGACGTCCATTTGCTAATTGTCTTACCATCGCTTGGTGCACTACGGCCCCATTAAACGGAAGAGCAAAAATGGCTTGATTAAGCTCTACTTGCTCAACAACTTCACCGTTTAAGCTATAAACTGGCACTTGCACTTCCTGTTACCTTACTTTCTCAATTACTAACAGCCCCCCATTGGCTCCAGGTACTGCACCCTTCACCAAAAGCAAATTGCGCTCTGGGTCAGCTTGAATTACCTCGAGCTTACGCGCTGTTACTCTCCTATTTCCCATATGCCCCGCCATGCGTTTTCCTTTAAACACCCGACCGGGAAAAGTGGTAGCTCCGATTGAACCGGGGGCACGATGGCGATCAGTTTGGCCATGGGTCTTTGGCCCACCAGCAAAATGATATCGCTTAACGACGCCGGCAAAGCCTCTGCCCTTAGAAAAGCCAATGACATTTACCAAGTCACCATGCTTTAGGAAGCCAACATCCACCTTGTCACCACGCTTGACCGAGCTAATATCATCAGTCCTGAATTCACGAAGATAGCGAACATTCTCTAAGCCTCGAAGATGTCCTTTCTCTGGAGAGCTAAGCTGAGATTGCTTCACTTTGTTCTCAATAAAGCCCACTTGGATGGCATCATAACCATCCCTGTCCCGGCTTTTTATCTGAGTTACCACAGAGGGCCCGGCTTGAATAGCCGTTACTGCCACCGTCTCTCCGCTTTCCTGAAACAGTTGCGTCATGCCTATTTTCTTACCAATAATGCCTGGAAACATGGTTTTAACTATAACTTAATATCTATCTCCACTCCAGATGCCAAGTCAAGCTGACTCAGGGCATCTATAGTCTTGGAACTTGGCTGCAAAACATCAACTAACCTCTTATGAGTCCTGATCTCAAACTGTTCCCTGGAATCTTTATCAATGTTAGGGGAACGAATAACACAAAATTTTTCGATATGTGTGGGTAAAGGTACTGGGCCAACCACGATAGCCCCGGTACGCTCCACAGCATCTATTATTTGCCTTACTGCCTGATCAGCCAACCTATGATCGAAGCTTTTGATTTTGATACGAACTTTTTGCTCGGTCATCTGGTTCTTCCCATCCTAGCCGCAATTTGCTCAGCCAAATCCTGAGGCAATTCTTCATAGCGATGAAAGCACATAGTATAACTCGCCCTCCCTTGACTGAGCGACCTCAAATCTCCAGCGAAACCGAATGTTTCCGCTAGAGGAACAAGACAACGGATAGTGGAGAACTCGTCGCGACTCTCAATGCCTTCGATATGAGTTCTTCGAGAGTTTAAATCGCCAATGATGTCCCCGAGGAACTGATTGGGAGTTGTTATTTCCACTTCCATAATTGGCTCGAGAATAACAGGTTTAGCTTTATCTATCCCATCCCTCATAGCCATGAAGGCTGCCATCCTGAAAGCCACATCTGAAGAATCGACCTCGTGAAAACTCCCGTCATACAAAGTCACCTTTACATCTATTACAGGGTAACCAGCTAATCCTCCACTTTGTAAAGCTGACTTGGCACCGGCTTCTACTGAGGGAGTAAATCCCTTAGGTATGGCCCCACTTCGAATCTGGTCACGAAACTCAAATCCGCTGCCACGCTCGCCTGGCTCAATTCTAAGCCAAACGTGCCCGTACTGTCCCCTACCGCCGGATTGACGGATAAATCTCCCTTCAGATTCCACAGGAATAGTGATTGTTTCCTTGTAAGCGACCTGAGGCTTACCAGCATTGACCCTTATACCATATTCGCGAAATATACGCTCCATTAACACTTCGAGATGAAGTTCACCCATCCCCGAAACTAGAGTTTGACCTGTTTCTTTGTCCTGGTAAACCTTGAAGGTAGGATCCTCCATAGCAAGTTTAACCAGGGAATCATCTAACTTGTCCTGGTCGACTTTACTTCTGGGTTCAATAGCCATGGAAAGCACCGGCTCAGCAAATCGTATAGCCTCAAGAAGCACTGGCCGTGCGGGCTCGCAAATGGTATCACCTGTCGAGGTCATCTTAAGTCCCAGACTAGCTACAATGCTTCCGGTCTCAGTGTGGTCATTCTCCTCACGGTGATCGGCATGCATAACATATAGTTTTCCCAATCTCTCTTTCTTATCTATGCTGGAGTTCAAGACCTGCGCTCCGGCTTTTATCCTGCCTGAGTATACACGCAAGTAGACCAGCCTGCCCATAAACGGGTCAAAAACCGTCTTAAACGCCAACGCAGAAAAAGGTTCATCATCACTCACCAGACGAAGGATTTTCTCCCCACTTTTAGGATCTGTAGCCGAGATGGGAGGAACATCTAGCGGCGAGGGAAGGTAATCTACAATAGCATCAAGCAATAACTGGATGCCTCTATCCCTCAATGCACTGCCACAAAGGACGGGCACTATGCAGTTAGAAATGGTCAGCCTTCTTATAGCTGCCTTAATTTGAGATGCGGAGACATCTTGCCCATCAAGGTAGAGCAGCATAATCTGCTCATCGAGATCGGCTAAGTTCTCAACTAATTCTTGGCGATGCTTGGCCAGCAAAGTCTCACTGCCCTTTTCAATTGAAGCTGAATTAGGCTCATCCGGGAAAGCAATGACTTTGCTTTCCACAAGGTCTATGATGCCTCGAAAGTCCTTTTCACTTCCTATTGGGAGCTGTACAGGTAACGCCTTGCTCCGCAACCTTTCATTAATCATGGTCACCGTGTGCTGAAAATCAGCGCCAATCCTGTCCATTTTGTTAATAAAGCAAATCCTGGCCACGCCATATTTATCTGCCTGGCGCCACACAGCCTCCGACTGAGCTTCCACACCAGCTACACCATCGAAAATCACGATACCACCATCTAATACACGGAGGCTACGCTCCACCTCGGCAGTGAAATCCACATGCCCAGGGGTATCGATGATGTTTATGCGATGTTCGCGCCAGTGACATGTGGTAGCCGCTGAAGTAATGGTAATACCTCGTTCTCTTTCTTGCTCCATCCAATCCATTACTGCAGTCCCTGCATCCACGCTGCCAATCTTGTAGGTACGCCCTGTATAGTGGAGAATCATCTCTGTGGCTGTGGTCTTGCCAGCATCTATATGAGCGATGATCCCTATATTCCGTATTTTTCCCAAAGGGAAAGTCCGCGACATGAGCTTATCCTTTATCTCAAGTACTTCTTTCAACACGACTTCTCACCAGCGATAGTGGGCAAAGGCTTTGTTAGCCTCTGCCATCTTGTGAATATCATCACGTTTCTTGATTGTTGCCCCTCGACCATTAACAGCATCAACCAACTCGCTTGTCAGCTTTTCTTCCATAGATTTGCCACTGCGAGCTCGCGCTGAAGTAATGAGCCACTTCATGGCAAAAGCACGTCCCCGATCTTCCCCTACCTCCGTGGGAACTTGGTAGGTAGCCCCACCAACACGGCGTGATTTAACCATGAGAAGCGGCGCAACATTTTTAATCGCCTTCTCTAAGGCTTCTTCAGGATCGCTATTCACTTGCTGAGCAGTGAGCTGCAAGGCATTATAGACAACTCGCTCGGCTGTAGCTTTTTGCCCTCGTAACATAAGCCTATTAATAAATTTGGCCACCGTGATACTGTTATATTTAGCATCGGGTGGTGGTATCCTTTTTACTACTTTTCTAGCTCCTCTTGACATTTGACATCCTTGCTATTTTTGTGCCTTGGTCCCATACCTGCTGCGACCTTGCTTGCGATTAGCTACTCCTTCAGTGTCCAAGGTGCCACGGATAATATGGTAGCGAATTCCAGGAACGTCCTTAACTCGGCCACCACGAATCAAAACTACTGAGTGTTCCTGCAAATTATGTCCTTCGCCAGGAATATAAGCGGTTACTTCCATACCGTTAGTCAGCCTAACGCGGGCAATTTTGCGTAATGCCGAGTTCGGCTTCTTAGGTGTAACCGTCTTAACCTGGATGCATACACCTCTTTTTTGAGGCGCCCCTTGAATCCAGTTGATTTCCCCTTTCATCGTATTTCGGGTGTAATGCAATGCCGGGACCTTGCTTTTCTTTCCCAGTTTCTTCCTCCCTTTACGAACAAGTTGATTAACTGTCGGCATTCTTATATCCCCCTATTTTAGGCAATCAAAAAGCCGTCTGGTTACATGCCGGTCTACTCCAGGAAAACTTTGCTCGGCTTCAGCCAGCCGGCTTTTATAACTCTTTAAACTTTTGCCTTCTAGTAGACGTCAACTTAGTAATTTAACACAAGGTAATTAGGTTGTCAACTAGCGAAGCAATCTTTCCCCGAATTAAATAATGTAGTGTACACCCACCATCTGTATTTAAATCTATACAGACCATCATAATATGATGGTGCCCAGTAATTCCTTTATATAGCCTTCCGCCGATACAAAAGATGATAAGACTATAATTGCATAAACTTCAGGTTTGCTCGGGAAGCAAAGCGGTTTCTGGGAAAATCGTTCGTGGGCGCTGGCTCACAACTCAGAAAAGGGGGAAACACTTTTGAGGGCAAACCTATCTGTTACGATATTTTGAACGCTTCGCTTGTTAATGCAGGTGTTTTTTTACTCCTGCTTTAACTTTAAACATCCTGCTACTGGATAGATTATCTAAAGACGCATTGAGCGTGGCTATGTATTCGTCTACCTCATCCCGATCAAATTGTATGACTTTATCGGCTATTCGTTGGCAATAATCGCAATGGCTACAGCCGGATAGGCAATTTTGCTTCCTGAAGAAATCCATAAAACCTTCAAGAGCTTGGTTATCGATATAGAATTTGGGCAGTGGCTCAATAACATTGTTTTGTACGCCCGGCAAATCAGAATTGATAAATCCAATTTTCGGAGTAATGACGTTCATAATATCATATAGGTTCCCTTGATAATGACGTGATGAATACGCTTTGGCAGCCTGCAAAATTCGCTCGGAGGGCATTGACCTGCCACTGATTTTGAACACATCAATACCTATCTCTTCGTAAACATGAATATCCTCAGGCCTTACCCAGCGGCATTTAATGATTTGAGAAATATCACGGAGCCTGTCTAGAGTACAACGGATTACACAATAGTCCACATAGTAGCCACTGAGCTGGTTATAACTTTGACTGGCATGTCCCAGGCCATCATGGTGATAATATTCATAGGGGCACTGGTATAAGCAGAGATTATTCATTAGTACAGTGAGTTCGCAACTCACTGCGTTCCTGATAGCCTTGAGCAACGTGAAGTCCCGATTCACGTTAATGTCCAGAGTAATAGAATCGGCGCCTAAGGATTCAAACGATTTAGCTCTAGCAACGCTGTTCACATGAGCAATAGTTGAAACCCTTATCTTAAGTTGCGGAAATTGACGTTTTATAAGCTCAATCAGATAAGGGATGGTTACTGTAACACTATCCGCACCAATACTGCTGATCCAATTAAGATGCATTAGCAATTCTTGATGGGTATTCTCATCCCACTCCATATTACTCATACTGGGAGCATTTAAGAGGTAGTCAAACTTCAAACCTGCTGAGTGAGCCTGTTCGATGTAACCCTCCGCCAGATTTTCCACCATGCTGACGTTATCAGGACCCGATCCCCCACTGCCTATCATTGAGGTTGGCAATACGCCATATAGTTGTACATCAGCTTCCAGTTTGCTTAATGGCAATATCAGATCTGGATCCCAATTCGTAGGCACTAATAGCTGCATATTACCCCACTATGACAAATAATGTTAATACAAAACTGGGCACATGTGCCCCACTTTATACCTTTCTTCATATTTAGCAAAACCATTCCCTATATCGCGATCCGATGTATTATGAATACAAAGAAAATTTTTGTCAATACCTCCAAATCAAAATTCGCTGCTCCAAGATTTTGTCAATACGTAATTGCGAGGGGAAATGTCACACTTCCCTGGAAATAGTAGCATTGAATAGAAAAAACCAAAACCCAGATTATACCTTATATATCGTTGTATCGTAATGCGATGTATTATGAACATAAAGAAATTTTTTGTCAATACCCTCTTGATATCGGCATATGGTTAGATATCTTGCACAACCATAGCAGCATTAGATTGTCACCTTGCAACAGTTATTGACTAAGGAAATGCTCCACCATCTACGGTGATGACCTGTCCCGTGATATAGCCAGCTCTTTTACTGGCTAAAAAAGCTACCAGTTCAGCCACATCCTCAGGTTGGCCAAAGCGTTGCAACGGAACCATTGCCAGTATGGCCTCCTTTCTTTCCGAAGGCAGCTTATCTGTCATCCCAGTAATAATGAAGCCCGGGGCCACGGCATTGACAGTTATATTACGGGAACCCATCTCTCGGGCTACGCTTTTGGTGAAAGCAATAAGTCCCCCCTTGGAAGCAGCATAGTTGCTTTGCCCTATATTCCCTACTATTCCGGTCACCGAAGATATGCTGATAATGCGTCCCCATTCCTGCTTCATCATAGATCTCAGGGCAAACTTGGTGCACAGGTAAGCTCCCCGTAAATTAGTGGTGATTACATCGTCCCAGGCATCATCAGTCATCCTTAGTAAAAGGGTATCTCTATTTATTCCGGCATTGTTCACCAGAATATCAATATTGCTCCACTTATCAGTCACCTGCTCTACCATGGCTTTCACTGTTTCACTATCCCGAATATCAGCTTCAACCGCCATGGCTTCCCCACCCAGGCGGATTATGCTCTCCACTAAATTATCAGCATCAACCTTATTACTGGCTTCAATTGCCACATAATTAACTGCTACCTTGGACCCAAGGCTGGCAAGTTTCAAGGCAATGACTTTACCTATGCCGCGAGAGGCACCAGTAACTAGAGCTACCTTCCCTTCCAATTCCATTACTGGTCTTTACCCATTGACGCGTTTAAGTACCAGACAGCAGTTTTCACCACCCAAACCAAAACTGTTCTTCAGACATACATTCACTTGAGCCGGGCGAGCTACATTGGGGACATAATCCAGATCACAGTCCGGATCAGGGGTCTCATAATTTATAGTTGGATGGATAATCCCTTTGTTCATAACTAATATAGCAGCGATGGTTTCAACGGCGCCGGCAGCAGTAATGCCATGCCCAATCATGGACTTAGTAGTGCTTATAGGAATTTTGTAAGCATGCTCTCCAAACACTATCTTAATAGCTTTGGTTTCAGAGGCATCATTCAGTTTGGTGCTGGTGCCGTGAGCGTTGATATAATCAACTTCCTCAATCTTAACCCTGGCATTTTGCAGAGCAGTACGCATGGCATAAGCCTCAGCCTCAGGGGCAGGAGCAGTTGCATCATGGGCATCAAAAGACCAGCCGGCACCGGCAACTTCAGCCAAGATAGGTGCACCCCGTTTCTTGGCATGTTCATAGCTTTCCAAGACAACTAATCCGGCACCCTCAGCATAGACGAAACCATTGCGGTTGAGATCAAATGGGCGACAAGCCTTGGACGGGTCAGGTTCATGGGAAAGGGCTCCCAAAATATCTATTCCAGCCACGCCAACT
>CAZZAC010000048.1:0-10151 GCA_964652095.1 uncultured Dehalococcoidales bacterium
TACCCCCAAAGGGAGAAGTCAAAAAACCAACCTATTACATCTTATTCTTCGCTGATGAGGCTTTTGAAACTAACCAGTTAAAGCCGCTCCCCGATAAAGATATCACCATCAGGTTGGCTATGTTGGATGACGGAAGGTTTGTCAAGATAATTAGGAATGGTAACTACATAGGTGAACATAAGAAGGGAGTTTTCGCCGCCGAGGATTGGGTAGCTAAGACGAGAAAGAGAGGCATCTTCCTACATGCTGGCTGTAGAGAGGATTACCTTCAATCAGCACACGGTGACTATCGGATGGCGAGGACGTTACTTGTGGCATTAAGTGCCAACGGGAAAACAACTACAACCTGTAGAATCCTGGCCAGAAAAGGTAAGGAAAAATCCTGGCTTATTCAGGACGACGGGGGGACTCTTACGCCCGATGGTTCTTTTCATGGCTTTGAAGCCGGGGGAATATTTGTAAAAACAGAGGGTGTGAACCCCGGGGAGCAAACCGAAATATTTTACGGACTGTTGAAACCGGAAACTGTCTGCGAGAATGTTTACGTAACCGAAGACGGAGATTTTGACCTTTTCAATTTCGAAAGAACATCCAATGGCAGAGCAGTGGTATTAAGAAGAGATTTTATGCATGCCAGTTCCTATATCGATGTGGATAGGATTGACAATCTGATTCTTATCACCAGGGGGCCACTGATTCCGGCAATATCAAAGCTAACCCGGGAACAAGCAGCAGCCTTGATGGTGCTGGGTCAGGCAATGGAATCCTCGGCTGGTGACCCAACCCAGGCAGGGAAAATTAGAAGCGAATTTTTCTACGACCCCTTTGTCGCCGGAGACCCAGCTGAGCACGCTAATATATTTTATGAGATAATAAAAGGTATTCCTCATCTAAATTACTATTTGATAAATACTGGAGGAATAGGGGAAGGGGAACATTACAAAGATATAAGATTGGAATTTACCATGGCAATACTCGATTCTTTGCTGAGAGGAGGTTTAGAAGATTGGGTAGATTCCCCCACAGGCTTTAAGGTGCCTAGGGCGATAAGATATGTAGATGATATTTACTTGCATCCTGAGAAACTTTACTCCACAATTGAATTTGAAGAAAAACAGAGGAAACTTAACAAAATTAGATACAAATCAGTGAAAGAACTCGGAGACTCCTTACATCCTGATATAAGAAAGGTTTTTAGCAAGCCCAACGTCGCATAGTAGAACTGCAAGTCTCACGCGGTCCGTGTGGAATTTTGGTCTAGAATAGCTGTAAATCATAGGGAGGACAAGAAGTGGTAGAGTTCGCTGAACTTTATGAAAGGTTAAAGAAGGAGAAAGCAGAGCTGTTAGAGAAGCTGGAACAGTTGAGAACTCTCGGTCAACCATCGGCAGAGAGGAAGGAAGGCAGCCCATTTGGCAAAAGGGAAGAGGAAGCCGATGAAGCCTCCGAACTAGAGAAAAGACTGGCCTTGGTAAAAAGGCTGGAAGAGTCTCTTAATGAGGTTGAGCATGCCCTACAAAAATATGAAGCCGGCACTTATGGATTGTGTGATTCCTGTGGGCAACCTATAGAGCGAGCCCGCCTTGAAGCCATACCTCAAGCAAGCTTATGTCTGAGCTGTAAGGCTCAGCAGGCAAAGGATGCAAAAGGGGCAAGATAAAGGGCGCTCGACTGTGTTGTGACCCGACAAAATCAGCGACTGTGTTGTGGACAAAGATAATTCGAAACTGTCTTTGCGTGACAGCGTTAAGAAAGTAGCATTATGTCTCATTGTTATTGCTTTGGTAAGCGCTTCAGATCAATTGAGCAAGCTATGGGTCAGAGCTCACTTAGCACCTGGGGAATCGCTCCCCATAACTGACCGCTTAAGTTTGATCAATATTGAAAATACGGGCTCTGCTTTTGGTTTACTTGCCAATCAAACCTTTCTTATCATCACTATTAGCATAGCTGGTTTGCTCTTTATCTTGCTGTTTCTTCGTTACTTATCCCCAGCTACTACCTTGAGCATAGTATCTATCGGTTTGATTATGGGTGGTGCTGTCGGTAATCTTATAGACCGCCTCCGTTTTGGTTATGTCACTGACTTCATTTACTTCCGTTTGTGGGGCAACTTCCATTGGCCTGCCTTCAACATCGCTGACGCAGCTATAACGGTGGGTGTCTTTGTTCTCATTTATTCCTTTTATAGGTCGGGGATATTTAGAAAAGCACATGAACACAACCACAGACCCCAAAATTAAGACATTGCAATTCAACTCACCTGTTCCTGACATCCGCCTTGATAAGTATTTAACCCAAATTCTTCCACAATTCTCGCGCGCTTATTTACAGAAATTAATTGGGCAAGGTTATATTCTGGTCAACGGGCAAAGGACAAAGGCGAACCAGAGATTAAACAAGGCCGATAGGATAACGGTCGAGCTTCCTCTCCTACCAGTCCGTCCTTTAGCTGAACCAATCCCTTTAGCCATAATTTATGAAGATGAGGACGTATTGGTCATAGATAAACCTGCCGGATTGACGGTTCACCCTGCCCCGGGTCATCCCAGTCACACTTTGGTCAATGCTGTCCTAGCTCATTGCCCTGGCTTGGCCATGAGCAACGAGCTGATGCGCCCAGGCATAGTTCACAGACTAGATAAAAATACATCGGGGCTCATAGTCATTGCCAAAAACGACTTTGCCCGGGAATATTTAGCCGCACAGTTTAAAAGCCGCACTGTAACCAAAGGGTATCTTGTCCTTGTTAAAGGAAGGCTATCCCCGGAACAGGGAGTCATCGAAGCACCTATCGGGCGAGACCCTTATAGTAGACAAAGAATGGCGATAGTCGAAACAGGAAAAGAAGCTACTACCCAGTATCGAGTCCGAAAATACCTGGATGCCTACACCTTAGTCGAAGTCACCCCCATAACAGGGCGTACACATCAAATCAGAATACACCTGTCAGCTATCGGCTGTCCGGTTATCGGTGACCCCACTTATGGAATAAAATCGGCTCATCTCAACAGGCAATTTATTCATGCCTACCGCCTTGGCTTTCGTCTACCATCAACTAAGCAATACCAGGAATTCACGTCGCCCTTACCTATGGACTTGGAGCAAGTTTTGGAGTATTTAGCACAAAACGCCTAAAAGGTTTGTGGAAACATGATAGAAAATCCTGTCATTGCCACAGCTTCTTCATGCCGCTTCCCTGCCATGCAGGTACAGGTCATAATTGCCCTCTTGCAGCGCAGGTCCGAATCACTGGTCATATAAACGAAGACAGAGGCTTGATTTTTGGCTTGTCTCACAGCATACTGAAGTGGGCCGAAATGAGGTTAGCAGGAAGAAGAGACTTGAAATTTAGTTAGGAGCGGAGAGCACTATGAACAGACCCTTTGATCGAAGCCAAGTATCTAGCCCAGTTCACTATGAGATAATTGTTACGGTAGAAGAGGCGAGGGTGGGAACTAAAAAGATATTATCGAGGAAGGATACAAGGCTAGAGGTGAGCATTCCAGCAGGGGCGAGGACAGGCAGTACAATAAAGCTAGCCAATGTCCTCCAGATAACCGACGGCCGTCCTGGAGATATCCTAATTGAAATTAAAGTCAAAGAAGAAGAACTGGCGGGAATTATTGAAATTAACGATGGAAACTTTGAAGATGAGGTTCTGAAATGTAGCTCGCCTGTCATGGTGGATTTTTGGGGATTCGGATGCGCCCCATGCGACCTTATTGCCCGCATCACAGAGAAACTGGCCCGAGAGTATGCAGGTCGGCTCAAATTCTGCAAACTAAACGTAGATCTGAACCCCCGAACGGCTTCAAAGTACCAAATCATGAGCATCCCACAGATATTGTACTTCAAAGGTGGCAAAGTAATTGAACAAAGCGTTGGCGCCGTTCCTGAGTCTGTGCTCCGTTCAAAATCGGAGTCGGTGTTAGGACAGCAATAAGCTCACAAATTAAGAGGCCTTTCCATGGGAAAACGCCGGGATTAAAGGATGATACGAGGGCGCTTGTGCTGTTGCTTGGCGACGGCTGCGTGCTTTGTCACTTAATTCATCACCCTCACCCTAGTCTCTTCCTGTCAAGGGAAAGGAAATTCAGACTCTTAGTGGTGAGGGAACAAACCGTACATCACTACTGCCGTGAACGCGCGTAGTTTCTTGCGGTAGGCAATCTTATTTGCTATGATTGCGCCAGGGCCAGGCAACTTCAGTGCTTGACTCCAAACTGAGACGGAGTTCCCAGAAGGATCTCAAGAATGTGGTGTTTCCGTCCCTTTAACAATTTGCCAAACTGAGGAAGGCTAGATTATAAGCTAGTACGTTGTGATATTATAGATATTTCAACTTCGAAGGAGAATTGGAATGGACAAAATAGAGTTAAAGGTTACCAACCGGGAGATTCTCGGTAAAAAAGTCAAGCATTTGCGCCGCCAGGGAATTACTCCGGTGCATCTTTTTGGGCACGGCATCAAGTCTTTAGCACTACAGTGCGGCACTGGTGAACTTGAGCGAGTGTTAGGTCAAGCTGGGCAGACAAGGCTTATTAGCCTAAAGCTCGATAAGGAAAAGAAGCCAAGGAGCGTTGTGGTTCGCGAATTTGATAGAGATTGGCGGAAGGGACAATTAGTCCATGTAGACTTTTATCAGGTAAAAATGGAGGAAAAGATAAAGTTAGAGGTTCCTGTTGTCTTAGTCGGAGAAGCGCCAGCCCTGAAGTCTAAAACCTATATGCTGGAGCATGAGCTTGGGACTTTGACTGTAGAGTGCTTGCCGGCAAAAATCCCCGCTAGCCTGGAAGTGGACATCAGTTCCCTCACTGAGCCAGAGCAAACGATACGCGTCAAAGATGTCGCCCTAGATAAAGATATTACCGTTCTTAACGACCCAGAGTTGGTTGTGGTGAAAATTAGTTTCCGACCTGTGGAAAAGGTAGAGGAGAAGGTAGTAGAGGAGGTAGTAGAGGCGGAGGAGGTTGCGGAGGAAGCGGTTGAAGCTCCCAAAGAGGCTACGCGAGATGAAAAGAAATCAAAAGAAACATAATCGTCTGACTTACTTGGCAATTGCTTCTGTATCTATACGGATACATTGGATTTGCCTGGCTAGCAAACTGCTGATATAATACCCGAAATTAAGTACTAGCTCTCTCCGAGCTGTCTTGCCTAAAGAGAATCCATGGCAAGCAGCCGGCAGACTGAAAAGTCTCGAGGGCACAGATAGAAATATCTATGCCTCCCATGCTTGGAAAGGAGGGAATATGAAGCTTGGTTTTTGGACAGCACCGTTTTTGTGACGGTGCTTTTTTATTCCCGCTTGTTGCTTCTTTTAAACCGCGCCGTAATCGCGCTAATTTGTTAAGCAGAAGTATTTCTGACTCTGGAGGTAAGTATGAAGACGACAGTGATCGCAGTGGCTGTCATAGCAATTGCCATAATCGTTAGTGTCATTGTAGCGACGTCTGCTCCCGCAGTACTAAGGGTAGCAACCACTACCAGCCTTGACGACACCGGCTTGTGGGATTATCTGGAGACCATATTTGAGGAAAGATATGACGTCGACTTGCGGATAACAGCTAAAGGCACCGGTATGGCTTTGGAATTAGGTCAAAGGGGTGATGTGGATGTGGTTACCGTCCATGACCCCCTTCAAGAGGCAGCATTTATAGCCAGTGGCTACGCTGTTGAAGCAGCAGGATATGGTGCGGAGCGAGTTCCCTGGGCTTATAACTATTTCATCATTGTAGGCCCTGAGGCTCACTCCGCAGGCATCGGTGGAGGGAATTTGACTCCAGAAGAAGCCTTCCAAAAAATCCAGCAAGAGGGGGAGGCCGACTCGGAGACGGTTAAATTCGTCTCTCGAGGGGATAACTCGGGAACTCACGGCAAGGAAAAAGCCATCTGGGCAGCAGCCGGCTATAATTATACAGCGGATATTCAAGGGACTGGAGCGGACGCTGGCTGGTATATCGAAGCAGGGACAGGCATGGGGGCAACACTGAATATTGCTAACGAGCTAATGGCTTACACCCTGACAGACAAGGGAACCTTCCTTGCTTACCAAGGCGACTTGGATTTGGCATCCTTGGTAGACATAGGGGATATTCTGCTCAATGTCTACTCCGTGATCATCTGCAAGAACGGTGTCAATCCTGAGATGGCTCAAAATCTGGTGGCTTTCCTCAGAGCACCTGAAATCCAGGCTTTAATCGCCGGATTTGGCGTGCCAGATTATGGAGAACCGCTATTCTACCCTTATGATCCAGAGATTTGCCAGTAATAATCTTAAGGAAAGAAGGTGTGATATGTCAGTAATAGCGGCGATAGTGAAGTGTAAAAAGTGTGGTGCTGAGGTAAGGTCAGACTGGAAGTTCTGCCCTAACTGCACTGACAAGATTACCTGCACCGGCAAGTACGAAGCCTGTGCCAAGAAATAGCATATTAAAGCAGGGGGGAACAATTGACTGAAATATGGCACGGCCTTACTAAGGCCATAGAACTCATAATCTCCCTCGACCCCTATGTGATGGAGATAGCCGGGAGGTCCCTGAGTATTTCGGGAACAGCTTGTCTTCTGGCCTCTCTGATCTGCCTGCCACTGGGGAGCTTAATGCACTTCCGTCAGTTCCGTGGGAAAAGGGCCTTAATAAATATCATCCAGACGCTGTTCAGCGTGCCCACAGTTCTTATTGGCTTGTTTGTTTTCGTTCTCTTTTCCCGGGCTGGGCCACTTGGCGAGCTTGGCATAATTTTTACTCCTACTGCCATGGTGATTGGCCAGATGATATTAATCACTCCTCTATTGCTTGGTTTGACCATTTCCGCGTTGAGCGGTGTAAGTAAGGAGATTGTGGATACCGCTACATCGCTTGGTGCCAGCGGCTTGCAGACCGTCTTGCTTGTGCTGAGGGAGGCAAGGTATGCTGTGCTGGTTGCTGTGATAATGGGTTTTGGCAGGGCTATCTCAGAGGTGGGATGTGCTCTGATGGTCGGTGGAAATTTCAAGGACGTCACCAGGGTGTTGACTACAGCAATATATCTGGAGACAGGTCAGGGCGAGCTGGAACTAGCCATAGCGCTGGGCATAATTCTTTTATTCCTGGCACTCATCATTAATATCATACTGAATAGGTTGCAGCAAAGGTAAACGATGTCTTTAATAGAAGTAACGGGATTAAACCACAGATATGGTGAGCGGGCGATACTGGAGAATATCAACCTTAGCGTTGATAGAGGTGAAGTGTTTGCTTTAATTGGGCCCACGGGGGCAGGCAAAACAACGCTTTTACGTATTATAGACCTGCTGGAAATTCCTGGCGCGGGGGAAATCTATTTTGATGGCAAATGCATCCCCCGGTCGGGGAAACAAAGATTGGAGATACGTCGTCGGATGTCATTTATACACCAGAAACCTCAGGTATTTAATTTGAATGTCTATGACAACGTTGCTTGTGGCTTAATATGGAGGGGAGAGGAAAAGAACAATATTGCCGGGAAAGTTGACCATATCCTGGAAATGGTTGGGTTAAAAGGCTATGAGAATAGGACCGCCCGGACACTTTCCGGAGGGGAGGCACAGAGAGTAGCTTTAGCCAGGTCCCTGGTGCTCGAACCTGAGGTGTTGTTATTGGACGAGCCCACAGCTAACCTTGACCCTGTTTCCACAGCAAACATTGAGCAGTTAATTTCATATGTCGCCAGGCAACGTAACACTACCATGATAATGGCAACGCATGATATGTCTCAAGGGCAGCAACTCGCTGACAGGATAGGGGTGCTCCTTGATGGCAGACTTGTCCAAACAGGCAATGCCACCGACATATTCCGTTCACCTCAAAACGAAGAGGTAGCTCATTTTGTCGGTATGGAGAACATCATAGAAGGCGTAATAATTACAAACAACGAAGGTATAGCCACAGTAAATATAGGTGGCAATGCCATACAGGCAGTTTCTAACTATCCCGCGGGAAGGGAAGTATATGCGTGTATCAGGCCTGAAGATATCACTTTAGCTTTATCTAGCACCCAAAGTTCGGCAAGGAATTCTTTTCAGGCCAAGGTTACCCAAGCGACCTCTCTTGGACCGCTTAGCCGGGTGGAAATAAATTGTGGCTTCCGTCTAGTAGCTTTGGTCACCAAAATATCAGCAGAAGAATTGAATTTACAAGTGGGCAGGGAAGTTTATGCTACTTTCAAAGCTACTGGGGTGCATATTATGGAAAAGGAGAGCTAGTTAATGACCAGAATCCTAGACGATTTAATCTCCAGCTTAACTGGAGACAGCGTAGTTCATGAGGTACATACGTGTGTCTTCTGGACCGCAGTGCTAAGCAAGCACTGCGGTCTGGCTTCCACTTTCCATGAGCCACATCCATATCACAGGCCAGTGAGAAATGCGGGGGGCTTAACCGGACTATCGGCATTAGAGCTGGCACAATATGCCAGGTCGGACAATGTTCTGGAAGCATCTATTGGAATGGCAGCTATTAATTCGCTAATAGATATTGATGAAGCCAGGTGCGTCAGGGAAAATGCTCTTGATATTCTGGCACTAAAAGGCAGGGGCAAAAATATAGCTATAGTAGGTCGCTTCCCGTGGATTCCAAAGTTGCGAGCGGTAGCAAGGACACTTTGGGTCATAGAGCAAAACCCTCGAGAGGGAGAATTGCCAGCAGAGGCGGCGGAAGAGGTATTGCCTCAAGCTGACGTGGTTGGCCTTACGGGAACTTCATTCGTAAATCACACCGTTGACAGGTTGCTGGACTTAAGTAAGAATAGCTTTGTTGTCATAGTGGGGCCCACCACCCCTTTATTGCCAGTTTTGTTTGATTATGGAGTGGATATCCTCGCTGGAGTGAAGATAGTTGAACCTGATAAGACAATTCGTTCCATCAGCCACGGTGCCATTTTCAGCCAGGTGGAAGGGGTGAGGCTTGTAACCATGGCTAAGGAGAGAAAGAATGACAGGACCCATTGATTCTTTCGGACGGAGCATAAATTACCTCAGGATTTCAGTTACCGACCGTTGCAACCTGCGCTGCATCTATTGTATGCCGCCTGAAGGTGTCCCCCAGATGCCACATAGCGAGATTCTCTCCTATGAGGAGATTCGGACTGTTGTCCAGGCAGCGGCAGAGCTGGGCATCAACAGGATAAGGCTCACTGGTGGCGAGCCCTTGGTTAGAGCTGAGCTGCACAAGCTCATTAAGATGCTCTCTCAAATTGAAGGAATTGAAGAGCTATCGTTGACGACAAATGGAACGTTTCTCAAGAAATATGCTCTGGAATTTAAGCAAGCAGGCTTGTCTAGAGTCAACGTTAGCCTGGACACGCTTAAAGCCGATAAATTTCGATACATAACTCGTCTTGGAGCATTGGAAGATGTTCTTGAGGGCATCGAGGCAGCAAAGGGAGCTGGCTTTGAACCAGTCAAGATAAACACGGTGATCATGCGGGGCATAAACGATGATGAGATACTGGATTTCGCCAGGATGACCTACGAAGAAGGATGGCATGTCCGATTCATCGAGTTTATGCCCTTCAAGGGTGCAGCGGAGTTTGTACCTTCCATTGAATTGCGACAACATATTAGTTCGCTTGGCAAGCTTGAGCCCTGTGCGTCCATAACTGGCAACGGGCCTGCTATGTACTATCGCTTAGCTGGAGCCAAGGGCACTATAGGCTTCATCAGTCCCCTCACCGAGCTTTCTTTTTGCTCCCGGTGTAACCGCATGCGACTTACTCCTGATGGCAGACTACGCCCTTGCCTTCTGGGAGAAGATGAGATTGACTTAAAAATGCCGCTACGCAATAATGCTTCGATGGAGGAGCTAAAAAGCCTGATTTTGAAGGCAGTTGCTTCTAAGCCAGAGCATCATCATTTAGAGGGAGGCGATGTCAAGCTGGTGAAGCGAAAAATGTCGCAGATTGGAGGTTAAAAATGGAGTCAGGGCCAATCCATATGATAGACGTCACCCAGAAAAAAGAAACGGAACGCCAGGCAGTAGCCAAAGGCAAGATACAGATGAAGCCCGCTACCTTAGAACTTATCCGTAAAGGGGGACTGGAAAAAGGAGACGTCTTAGCCGCAGCAAAAACGGCCGGAATCATGGCCGCAAAAGAAACTCACCGCCTTATACCTCTCTGTCACCCTCTCC
>CAZZAC010000049.1:0-9737 GCA_964652095.1 uncultured Dehalococcoidales bacterium
CCAGGGAACCAAATGTGAAGATGGAGGCGATCCCGACTATAGGCGGTGACAGGCATTTCAAAGTCAGCTTTGATAGGGTAGCGGTGCCAAAAGATAATATCCTGGGCAAGATAAGCAATGGCTGGGATATAGTGGGCTTTATATTACAGCGGGCTGCTGTGCTGAAGTGTGCCGAGATGTCCGGAGCATGTCAGGCTGTTTTGGACATAACCAGCAGCTATGCCAAGGAACGGATTCAGTTTGACCGGCCGATCGGCTCTTTTCAGGCGGTGCAGCACAAACTGGCTGATATGTTGATTGATGTGGAGGCGGTTCAGTATTTACTTTATCAGGCAGCGTGGGGAATAAGCGTTGGTTCACCGTTGCCCTGGCAGATTTCCGCAGCCAAAGCTAAAGCCAATGAAGCTTACCAGCGAATTTGCATTGAAGCTATTGCTGCTCATGGGGCTATCGGATATACCCTGGACCATGATATTGGTCTCTATTACCGTCGTGTCAAGGCGGCACAGTTTGCTGCCGGCGATACTGACTTGCACAGGGAAGTGATAGCCAGTGGGCTAGGGCTTTAGTTTTGCCAGATAGGAAGGCTCCTTGACCTGGTGAATCCAAATCTTTTCTCTCTGACAACACTTGTACAAGAGCTGGTTGATGGGCTAAATAGTTTAGCTATTGAGTATGGTTTTAACCATCCCCGCCAGTCCCTTGGCTACCTTGCCCCGTAGAGAGTATATTGAAAAGGAACTTGCTAAAATATGCAGCCCTTAGTGTTAATATGTGGTCAGCTAGGGGTATTGACAAAATTAAATCATGATGTTATACTTACCAGTTTGTGTTATGTTTCCATTCTCTTTTGGTCTTGTCATCTTAAATTTTCCTAGTTAGTGCCTTCAAGAAATTGTTTTGAAGAAAAATCGGGATCGTTTCTTTTATGCTTAACCACAAGTTACTGAAGTCTTTCGCTAAATTGCCCGAGACTTTAGAGATACCTGACCTTATTCACGGTCAGCTTGATTCCTTTCGCTGGTTTCAAGAAGAAGGTTTGAGGGAGCTGTTTGAGGAAATCTCACCAATTCAAGATTATACTAACAAGAGGCTAGAATTACACTTCGTTGATTATGAGTTTCGAGAGCCTCAGCATTCTATTTCTGAGTGTCTTGAGCGGGGGCTGACTTATTCCTCTCCTATTCATGTCACTGCACAACTAGTGGTCAAGGAGACGGGGGAGATCAAGCAACAGGAATTATACTTTAGTGATTTCCCTTTAATGACGGATGCCGGCACTTTTATTATTTCTGGAGTAGAGCGGGTAGTAGTCAATCAGTTAACTCGTTTTCCTGGCGTTTATTTCACGTTAGCAAGGGATCCTTCAAGTGGGCGGGAATTGTGTGTTGCTAAGCTTGTTGCTGAACATGGGGCATGGCTTGATTTTGACACTTCTAATCGAGATGTGATTTCGGTCAAGGTGAGTGGCAAACGAAAGATACCGGTTACTACTTTGTTGCGTGCCATAGGCTTTGAGAGCGATGAGGCCTTGTTTTCCCTTTTCCAGGATGTAGATAACTCGCCTGAGCATGCTTTTATCCGCTCTACAATAGAGCGGGATCCTCTGATCAAAAACAAGGCTGATGCCCTGTTCGATATTTATAGAAAACTATCTTCCGGTGAAGCCGCTAGTCTTAGTAGTGCCCAGGCCTTGCTGAATAATTTCCTATTTAATCCTCGCCGCTATAGCCTGGGCAAAGTTGGTCGTTACAAGCTTAATAAAAAGTTAGGTCTTAATATCCCTGGGAATTGTACTGGCTTAACCCCTGAAGATTTGGTGCAAATAGTCCGCCGTGTTATTTCAGTTAACCTTGGCAATGAAACTCCTGATGACATTGATCATTTAGGCAATCGAAGGGCCCAGGCAGTAGGTTTTCTAATACAAAAGCAATTTCGTATCGGCTTATTAAGGTTGGAGAGAGCCATTAAAGAGCGGATGAGTATTCTTGGCCCCGAGGCGGCAACTCCTGCTGCTTTGATCAACATTCGCCCTGTAGCAGTCGCTATAAGGGAGTTCTTTGGCCGGTCACAGCTATCTCAATTCATGGATCAAACTAATCCGCTAGCTGAGCTAACTCACAAGCGTCGTCTTTCTGCCATGGGTCCTGGAGGCCTCTCAAGAAAACAGGCTGGATTTGAGGTTCGCGATGTACATCATTCTCATTATGGTAGGATTTGTCCTATAGAAACACCTGAGGGGCCAAACATTGGTCTTATTGGCTCTCTAGCTACTTACGCTTCGGTTAATGAATATGGTTTTATAGAGACGCCATATCGCAGAGTTATCCAAGAGGTTCCCAATACTGCAGAAGAGTTGACAGGGAGAACAATCAGGGAGGATATAGTGGATAGTGAGGGCAAACTTGTGGCCAAGGTTGGAACATTAATCACAAAGAAGCTTGCACAAAGGTTATCTTCTCTTCCGGTTCGGAATATTAAGGTAGTTCCTTTTGTTTCCAGCCAAATCGTTTATCTGACAGCCGACGAAGAAGGTCAATATGCCATTGCCCCAGCTAATGCTCCCCTCAATAAAAGAAATGAGTTTGTTTATGACAAGGTTGAGGTTAAGAGGGGGGACAGATATTTCAAGGAATCAATAGACAAAGTAAACTTTATCGATGTTTCACCAAAACAGCTGTTTAGTATAGCTGCTTGTCTTATCCCCTTTCTTGAGCATGATGATGCTAATCGGGCTTTAATGGGCTGCAATATGCAACGACAAGCGGTGCCATTATTACGTCCCGAGTGTCCTTTGGTGGCCACGGGTATGGAAAGAGAGGTGGCTAAATATAGTGGGCAGGTGATATTTGCTCCTGGCGATGCCGTAGTTACTTCGGCAACAAGCTCGAAAATAGTAATCAAAAATAGAAGAGGCGAAGAGCAATCTTTCGATTTAATCAAGTTTGCCAGAACTAATCAAGGGACGTGCATTAATCAGCATCCTATTGTAAACAAAGGTGACAAGGTTAAGAAAGGGCAGGTGTTAGTAGATAGTTTTTCTCTAGATGGTGGGACCCTCGCTTTGGGACAAAATGTCACTTGTGCTTTTATGATCTGGGGAGGATATAACTTTGAAGATGCCATTATTATCAGCAGAAGGCTGGTTAAGGATGATGCCTATACCTCCGTTCACATTGAAAAGTATGAGATAGAGGAGCGTGATACCAAGCTTGGTCCTGAAGAAATCACCAGAGATATACCTAATGTAAGCGAAGAAAGCCTCTCTAACCTTGATGAAATAGGCATTGTACGTATCGGAGCTGAGGTGAAGCCCAACGACATTCTGGTTGCGAAGATTACTCCCAAGGGGGAAACTGAACCTTCAGCGGAAGAAAAATTGTTACGAGCTATTTTTGGTGAAAAAACACGGGAGGTGAAGGATAGCTCTCTCAGAATGCCATCAGGAGAGTGGGGAAGGGTGATCAGGACTACAGTCTTTTCTCGTGACAACCATGATGAATTACCTGCTGGGGTGAACCAACTTATACAGGTGTGGGTTGCTCAAAAGCGCAAAATCTCAGTGGGAGATAAAATGTCAGGGAGGCACGGCAATAAAGGGGTCATTTCTATCGTATTGCCTGAAGATGACATGCCATTTTTGCCAGATGGCACGCCTGTAGATATTATCCTTAATCCTCTCGGTGTTCCCTCCCGTATGAACATTGGGCAGGTTTTGGAGGCTCATTTGGGTTGGGCAGCTCAGACACTAGGTTTTAAGGCTATTAATCCTATTTTTGATGGAGCTGATGCCCTGACTATTGAGGATGCCTTAGCCAAGACCTGGATAGCTTGGAAAGCTGGTGCTGTTAACTTTAGCCCTGAAGACCCCGGAAACGCCAGGACTGATCTAAAAAAGGTCGGAGAATGGCTTTCTCGTCATGGTTTTGATGCCAAGGAAATAATGGATGGAGAGCATGAAGGTGTGGCCAGGAAAGCCTCTCTCTGTCTGTGGCTTGAGGAACTGGGCATAGCTGATAGTCATCAACTTAGAACTCTCGGTGATGAAGATTTAGAGCAGACAGTACAAAAAGTTTATAAAGAGCGAAAGCTCTATCCTCCTATTTTTGGCAAAATGGAACTTCGAGATGGGAGAACTGGCGAGCTATTTGACAAGCCGATAACTGTGGGCAATATCTATATGATGAAACTGATTCATCTTGTTGGTGATAAGGTACATGCTCGTTCCACCGGTCCGTACTCGCTCATCACCCAGCAACCATTGGGAGGAAAAGCTCAGTTTGGTGGTCAAAGGTTTGGTGAGATGGAGGTATGGGCATTGGAAGCGCATGGCGCCGCTCATACACTTCAAGAGATGCTCACAATAAAGTCAGATGATGTGATGGGACGGGCTAAAGCTTATGAGTCTCTTGTTAAAGGCGAGGATATTCAACAACTCGGTATTCCAGAATCGACCAAGGTTTTGTTCATGGAGCTACGTAGTTTAGGTTTTGCTGTTGAACTACTTAGCGAGGGGGAAAATGTCTCAATTTGATGGCATTAATGGTATTCGAATAAGTCTTGCCTCACCGGAACAAATCAGGAGTTGGTCTCACGGTGAGGTAACTAAGGCGGAGACGATAAATTACCGCACTTTGAAGCCAGAAAGAGATGGTCTATTTTGTGAGAAGATTTTCGGCCCTGTTAAAGATTTTGAATGCCACTGTGGCAAATATAAAAAGGCAAGGTATAAAGGAGTTATTTGTGATAAATGTGGTGTTGAGGTAGCTCATTCCAGTGTACGCCGGGAACGCACAGGACATATAGAACTAGCTGCGCCAGTTACCCATATCTGGTTTGTTAAGTTAGTACCTAGTCGGCTCGGGCTGCTCCTTGATCTTTCTCCACGAGACTTGGAGGGCGTCATCTATTTTGCTCGGTATATAATCATCTCTGTTGATGAGGAGGCCAAACAGAAGAAGGTTCGCCAAGTTAAGGAAGAGGTGGTTCAAAAAATTGCTGAGCAAGAGGAATGCCTGAACAAGAAAATCGAAGAATTGGAAGCCAAAGGCCTGGAGGAAGAGCTTAAGATACAGGAGGTAAACCAGCTTCGTGCCAGATTTGTAGAAGAGAGGGAAAAACTTAAAGAAGAGCTAAAGGCAAGTATTGCAGAGATAGAAGGTCTTCAGCGGCTAAAATTGCTTAACGAAGAAGGATACAGGAAACTTAAAGATAAGTATGGTGATATTTTTGAAGCTGGCATGGGAGCTGAGGCTATTCTACAGGTGTTGAAGCAAATTGATGTGGATGCTTTGCACCAGGAGCTTCGTGACCAAATCCGTAGCACCTCGGGAGGATACCGTAAAAGGGTCAGTCAACGGCTGCAATTAGTTGAAGCTTTTAAGCTCAGTGGGAATAAGCCTGAGTGGATGGTTGTAACTGTGCTTCCTGTATTACCTCCGGCGCTTCGTCCTATAGTTCAGTTAGATGGCGGTCGCTTTGTTATTAGCGATCTTAACGACCTCTATCGGAGGGTTATTAATCGTAACAACCGTCTCCGCCGTCTTATGAAGTTAGGTGCGCCGGAAATAATTATCCGAAATGAGAAACGCATGTTGCAGGAAGCTGTTGATGCTCTTATTGACAACGGCCGAAGAGGGCGCGCAGTTACCACTGGTAATAAGCATGCCTTGAAATCTCTTTCTGACATCCTGAAGGGCAAGCAAGGACGGTTTCGGCAAAATCTTCTCGGTAAGCGAGTAGACTACAGCGGTCGCTCGGTCATTGTTGTTGGCCCTAAACTCAAACTTCATCAATGTGGTTTGCCACGCTATGTTGCTTTAGAGCTATTTAAGCCTTCGGTTATGCACAAACTCATAATGAATGGGTATGCCAATAACCTGAAGAGTGCCCGGCGCTTGGTGGAAAAAGGTAGCCCTGAGGTTTGGGATGCACTGTATGAAGTAGTTAAGGAGCGTCCTGTATTGCTTAATCGTGCTCCCACATTGCATCGGCTTAGCATTCAAGCCTTTGAACCCGTGTTAATCGACGGCGATGCTTTTCAGCTCCACCCCTTAGTTTGTACCGCCTTTAACGCCGATTTTGATGGCGACCAAATGGCAGTTCATGTGCCATTGTCCAGGGCTGCGGTAAAGGAAGCCAGGGAGCACATGCTTAGTCCTTATAATATGTTGCTACCAAGTTCTGGTGAGCCTGCGACAACACCCACCCTGGATATGGTTCTGGGCTGCTATTATCTTACCATTTCGAAGCCCGGAGCCAAAGGGGAAGGGAAATTTTTCAGCAGTTTTGACGAGGCTAAGTTAGCTTACGAACTTGGCATTATCGAACTTGGTGCCGAAGTTGTTGTGCGAGATCCTTCGCTTCGTTCAGATGGGGGGAGGATAAATACTACAGCGGGCAGAATTATATTTAATGATGCCTTGCCTCCGCAACTTCGCTTTTACAACAGAATAGTAGATAAGGCTTTCTTAAGAGCATTAGTCTCTGATTGCATTCGTTTATTGGGTAATGAAGGTACTGCTGGTGTTCTCGATAGACTTAAGGAATTGGGGTTTGACTATGCTACAAAGTCGGGCATTTCCATCGCTATGAATGATATTGAAGAGCCTCCGGAGAGGTTCAAGCTTCTTAAAGAGTCCGATGAAAAAGTCGGCCTTATTGAGGATCAATTTAACCGTGGCTTGATTACTGAGGGTGAAAAGTATGAAAGCACAGTTCAAGTGTGGATGGAGGCCACAGACAAGGTTACTGAGGATATATCCCAGGCGCTAGATCCTTATGGTAGTGTCTACATGATGGCTACATCGGGTGCCAAGGGGAATATTTCCCAAATTAGACAAATGGCAGGGATGCGCGGGTTGATGACCGACCCCTCAGGAAGGATAATAGATTTTCCCATTAAATCGAGTCTCCGTGATGGACTGACACCCATGGAGTATTTCATTTCTACCCATGGTGCTCGTAAAGGGTTAGCTGATACTGCCTTGAGGACCTCAGATAGTGGTTATCTTACCAGGCGCCTTGTCGATATAGCTCAAGATGTCATTGTAACTGAAACAGATTGTGGTACCACCGAGGGGGTTTGGATATCCCGGGAAACTACAGATGTGTCCCTTCCCCCGTTTGAAAACCGGATTACTGGCTACTTAGCGGCAAGCAAGATTGTTAATCCAGATACAAATGAGGTCATTGTTGATCGTAATGAAGAAATTGACGAAGATAAAGTGCGACAAATTATCGGGACCGGCATTACCCGGGTACACGTGAGGTCGCCTCTTACTTGCCGTTCTCGATTTGGCATTTGTCGGAACTGCTATGGAAGGGACTTGGGGAAGAAGCAATTAGTGAAGATTGGCACCGCTGTCGGAGTCATTGCTGCCCAGAGCATCGGTGAACCCGGAACTCAGCTCACTCTGCGCACTTTTCATACAGGGGGTGTAGTAGGTGTTGATATTACCACTGGACTGCCTCGTGTAGAAGAGCTTTTCGAGGCTAGAACACCAGGTGGCAGTGCCATCATTTCTGAGATTGATGGTACTGTTGAAGTAACCCATACTGATGGAACAAGCATAGTCAAGGTCATTAGCTCTGAATTCTATTTGGATGAATACCCAATGCTGCCGAGAGCTAAGCTAGCTGTAACTGATGGGCAATCGGTGGATGCCGGTAGCATCCTATTTTCTCTGCCAAAGAAGACTAGCAAGAAATTACCAGCTGTTAGCCGTGGTGAAGCAGGGCAATCTCCATCTATAGCAGCTAGAGTAGCTGGTCAAGTCGTCATTGAGAGTGACCGTGTTTGTGTTAGGTATGAGGGGAGAGAAGAGAGGGAATATAGTGTCCCTCGTGGTACATATTTGCTTGTTCAGTCAGGGGACAAGGTCAAAGCAGGCGATAGGCTTACCAGAGGTCCCGTTGACCCTCATGATATCTTGCATATTATGGGAAAGGATGCAGTCCAGCAATATCTGATTGATGAAATACAAAAAGTATATCGCACACAAGGGGTGACTATACATGATAAACATATTGCCGTCATTGTTCGGCAGATGTTGAGCAACGTGAGGATTATTTCCTCAGGAGATACGAAGCTTCTGCCTGGTGAGTTAGTTGGTCGATTTGCCTATGAGGATATAAATGCCAAGGTGTTGGCTGAGGGAGGTGAGCCAGCAACGGCTCAAGCTGCGTTTCTCGGGATAACCAGAGCTAGCTTAAGCAAGGACAGTTGGCTAGCAGCTGCTTCTTTCCAAGAAACCGGCCGTGTTCTTGTTGATGCCGCGATCAAAGGCAAGGTGGATGGGCTTCGTGGTCTCAAGGAGAATGTTATTCTCGGTAAGCTTATCCCATCTCGGGTCCTCTCTCTGAGTCCTGATGATGAGAAAAGATTGAAGGGGGGAGGTCTTGATGAAGAGGAGACTACGAATTTAGAATTAGAGAGCTAGTAAAATTTTAGCTTCCAAAGGTTGGCGATGAGGCTTATTTCAGGTAAAACAGCAACCGAGGATGGCTTTATTGACTTTGACCTTCGTCCTAGACGCCTTAGTGAATTCATAGGTCAAGAAAAAATTAAAGATAATCTAAAAATAGCTATTCTCGCTGCTCAAAAAAGAGGCGAGCCACTAGATCATATCATTCTTTATGGTTCTCCCGGTTTGGGAAAGACTACCCTTGCCTACATCATTGCTGCTGAGATGGGAGTCAATATTAAAGTTAGTTCCGGGCCGGCGATAGAACGCACTGGAGACTTAGCAGCTATTCTTACTAATCTGCATGAGGGGGATATCCTTTTTATTGACGAGATACACAGGCTTAGCCATACAATAGAAGAAAAACTCTATCCGGCAATGGAGGATTTTGTTTTTGACATTTTTTTGGGGAAAGGTCCAGCTGCTAGAAATTTACGGTTGAATTTGCCCCGCTTTACCTTAATTGGGGCTACTACGCGCTTTGCTCTACTGAGTCCTCCCCTTCGCGATAGATTTGGGGTGACATATCATCTTGATTTCTACGACGAGGCAGCAATACAGACGATTTTGGAGAGGTCAACAACTATCCTTAAGGTGAAAGCAGAGAGAGAGGGGCTTGTCCCGATTGCCCAGCGTGCTAGAGGTACTCCTCGAGTGGCCAATCGTCTCTTAAAGAGAATAAGAGATTATGCTCAGGTCATGGCAAATGGAGTGGTCACCAAGGAAGTAGCTCTGGAAGGACTTTCAAAGCTGGAGATAGATTCTGTGGGCTTGGATGACATAGATCATAGAGTGTTGCATACAATAATTGACAAATTTGACGGTGGTCCTGTAGGTCTAGATACCATTGCTGCTTCTATTAACGAGGATGCTGATACTATTATGGATGTTTACGAGCCGTACCTTCTTCAGTTAGGTTTTCTGGAACGGACACCTCGTGGCAGAGTAGCTGCCAGGCTTGCTTATGAACATCTGGGACTGCCTTACAAAAGGGATATTCAGTCCCAACCTGGCTTGTGGAGTCAAAAACAGAGTTAATCTTCGGCTATTTAGTGCCCCACGGAAAATCCACTTCGCTCCTTTATCCCCGCAAGCTCTTTGATTTTGCGGGCTGATTTCATGGAATCCCTAAAATGCCAGCGCGTAAATCTGTGGGGGCCTTAAAAACTGAGTTTTCCCAGGGTGACTATTCGTAGGCTCTGGCTTGCATCCATACTGGGATGGCAAAGGCGAATAACGAAAAGAGCAATATCAGCCAACCCCAGGAATTAA
>CAZZAC010000050.1:0-9680 GCA_964652095.1 uncultured Dehalococcoidales bacterium
GTGTCAGCTGTATTGAGTCCTTTTTTTTACCCCTTCGCCGTATTTCTGGGCATGGTTCGCTTTGGTTGGGTAAGATTTTTCCTCGCTACCTGGGCAGGGAGGACAGCCAAAAGCATGGTAATAGCTTACCTGGGATACTTCGGTTTGAAGGCCATCCTGCGATGGCTGGGCGTGGATATTTGACCCAACCCAAGAAATTTTACGATTTTCCTGAGACCCAGTTAGTGTTTAAAACAAATTTAGCGGGGTCCCCAAACAGTCTTGCGACTTTTGGGGGTTGTTTTAACTTGAGTTTTCCAAGCTGTTTTGTTATATTCTTGAACCAAGCGGGGCTGTAGCTCAATCGGGAGAGCGTCTGACTGGCAGTCAGAAGGTAGTGGGTTCGAATCCCATCAGCTCCACCAAGTCTTTTCCCGGCTTTGATTACCACAAACAGGCCCTCAGAAAAAGAGGTCAACTCTATTTTTCTCCCTTCGCTCGCAATGACAGCTCAGATATGAAATCCTAAATCCCAAGCCCTGAAGGGGAAACTCCAAATCCTAATATCTAAATCCCAAACAATATCAAATGATCAAAATCCAAAGGACCAAACGGTTTTGAATTTGGAATTTGTTTAGGATTTGGTGCTTGGAATTTAGGATTTGGAGCGGAGCGATTTTGGGATTTGGAATTTAGCCGCAGGGATTGCCATGCCCCGACAAGTCGGGGCTCGCCAGGACAGCCTCTCTCTCCCTGACGAGAGGGATTTTATACGAGATTATGCGGGTAACTATTATTTCTGGTGCTCCCTTGTAGATTTTGCTTATACGAGAATGGCAGTTGGTTCTATCACCCTTGCTCTGGCTCGATCAGGCCATAGTCGCCATCCTCGCGGCGGTATAGCAGATTGAGCCTCTCAGTATCAGCGTCTATGAAAAGAAAGAAATCATGCCCTAAAAGCTCCATCTGGCTTATAGCTTCATCTACAGGCATGGGTTTGACTAAGAAGCGTTTGCTCTTTACCACTCTTTTGGGAGCCTCGATTTCCTCCGCCTCGATTGCCGCTCCCTGCCGAGCAAAAGAAATGCCTCTGCCTTTATCATATAATTTGCCTTTGTATCGCTCGATTCGCTTAGACAGCACATCCACTATTTTGTCAATGGCTGTGCGAATATCCTTAGACTCTTCCTGAGCTCTAATTAAGACACCTTTGCTGTCAAGGGTAACCTGGACAGTGAATCGCTGCTCAGGCAGCTTTGCACCTTCGTGGGAAATCTCCACCTTGCCTTCACCGATGGTAGGTAAGTAACGACTTAGTTTGCCAATCTTCTTCTCAACATATGCCTGTACTATTTCAGAGACCTCCACATTATTCTTAGCGATAATCTGTAGCTTCATTTCTCCTCCTTCAGTTATAAATCTCCCTTGCTAAGGTTAAGCCCCAAACAGACGCAGCTCCCTTGTTCTTGAGAGCTGCGGCACAGGACTCCAGCGTGGCTCCAGAGGTACATACATCGTCTATAAGGATAATTTGTTTACCCCCTACCTTTTCATCATGGCACACGAAAGCATCGGCTACATTCCTTCGGCGCTCTTCCACATCAACTGCTCTCACCTGAGGTTGGGCCTGTTTAACCCGAATGAGGCAATCCTCAATCACTGGCAAACCAATGCGCCTGCCCAACTCCCTGGCGAGCAGGCTGGACTGGTTATAACCCCTCTCTCTCAATCGCCGTGGATGAAGAGGGACGCCAACTAGGGCTTCGCCAGGCGGGGGATTTGCCTTGAGATAATCAGCTAATAATTCAGCCAGACAGGGAGAGATTGCCTTCAAATTTCGATACTTCAACTCATGAATGGCTTTCCGTATTACCTCGTCAAACCTAAATAGAGAACGGATGCCGTCAATCTCAGTTTGTCTTTGCCAACAGCTTGGACATACGATACCGCTAGCCTGAGGCCTGCCACAGTGGGGGCAAAGCGGGGGTAATAGCCTTGGTAGTTTTCCAAGACACTCAGGGCAAAGAAAACCTCCTCCTTTTCCACAGCCAACGCATCGGCGCGGGAAAAAAGAGTCCACCGCCAGCTCAATTAATTTACCTGAACGAAGCAAATCTTATGCTAAGGAGTGTATTCTCGGCGTGGTGTGCGGGTATGAAGTTCTCCACTAAGAATAGGCTCATTAAGGTATATTTCGCCATTCCTGATCTTTAAATTGTAACCACAATCAGGATTGGTACACACCCAGGCCTTGTAGTGAATCGGTGCCCCCTGACTACCAAAGTCAGACAGAGGCACTAAATCCCCCTTTCCGCATTTCTGGCACTTCGGGAATGAACCGGTTTCCAAGTTCCACCTCCACAATTAATTTATTTGTTAATCAGAACCAGTAAGTATATATTATCACAATTTCGTTTGCAAGGTCAGTTCACTCATAAGCCAAGTTTTTTAGATTTTCTTTAGAATTTCCTAATGACCCAGCCCAACCACCAACAGGCAGGTATAAATAGCCCCGGCCGGCGTCAGCTGGCTTCTCATTAACCTGATAGCCTCGACTGCGACAGGATATTTATCTCCAAAGATGGTAGAGCCTACAAGTTCGCCAAAGCTTCTCCTTTCCGGCGGTGATGCTCCTTCCCTGATGCGGGCCAGGGTCAAGTGCGGCACAAAGGGGCGTTCCTCCTTAGCAAAACCCAGGGCAGCGAGCGCAGAGTCAATGTTTTGCTGTAACCTGGATAGCTTGTCCAGCTCCCCACCGACGCCAACCCAAAAGACCCGGGCTTGTCTTATACTGGGAAAAGCTCCCAGGCCTGAAATCTCTAAATGGAATGGAGAAATCCCCTGCACCGCTTTCTCTATAGCTTCAGTTATCTCTGCTACCCGCTTAGAAGAAATATTGCCCAGAAACTTCAAGGTCAGGTGAATGCCCCCCGGGTCCACCCATTTGACGAACCTATGTTCGTCTCTCTCCAATTCTTTTCTCAGCCTGGCTAATCCTTTCTTAGCCTCCTCAGGCAGTTCAATAGCAATAAAGGAACGGATTTCTTCAGAACCTTGGGACATTTCAGCTTCCTTGTCCATTTCCATCCTCACTTCAATCCTCTCCCTTCAAGGGAGAAGGGTGATACTTTACGACCGGTATTCATTCCGTATCTAAAAGAGGGACGATGCCCTTTTCTTACTTTCCTTTTTTATTCTTTTCCTTTGGCTGCTTGGGCTTTTTCACATTCTTTCTGCCTTTAGTGCCCATCTCTAGTCTCTTCCTTTCTATTTAAGTATTACTGCTATGTGACACTTCTGCTCTTTGCATCCCGGCACAGCAGTTTTTGGGCGTTAGCCCCCAGGATTCTAGCTTTATCTTCCTCAGGAAGCTGTGCAGATTGGACCTGGGCAAGCACTCGATTCTGGTGCATAAGAGGATAGTCAGTGCCGAAAAGGATTTTATCACTGCCGATGATGTGACTCATCTGCTCAAAAATCTCGGGCTTATAAAGGAAAACGGTGGCCGCGGTATCAAAGAAGACATTGGCGAGAGCCTTGGCTACTTCAGGCATCAGGGCATAGAAGGGCAACCCACCACCCCAGTGAGCACAGACAAGCTTTAGATTCGGGAAACTCGTGATAAAGGAGTAGAGAATATCCGGGGTTATACTACCCTTGCCAGAGTACTCATGCCCCACTGGCTCAGAAGAGTGGGTCAGAAAAGTCAAGTCGTGCTTTAGCGCGGCATCAACGAGAGGCTTCATTGTTGTCTTATCAGCGAGATTGAAGCCCTGCACATCAGACCTTAATTCGCCAATTCCCTTAGCCCCGGCTTTAGCACATCGCTCCAGCTCGGCTATGGCAGCATCTCCGGCCTTGGGTTGAACCGAACAGAAGCCGACAAGCCTTTTGGGATAGCGTGATACTGAATCTAAAATGTAATCGTTTGTTTCTACACAGAGTTCATGGCTTACCCAGCCGGCGTTAAGAACGACGGACACATCAATGCCGGCTTCATCCATGCTGGCAAGCAGTTCTTCCACCGTTGCCATCCTGGCTTCCGGCTGGGAATAAAGCAAGGAAAAGCAAGGATCATATTTGCTATATTCATCACGCCTTTCCCTCAGCCAGGGGGGAAATATATGGGTATGAAAATCTATAATCACTTAAGCCATTATACCCAAACGACTAAAAATACTAAAATGCCATAGTCTTTTGTCATTGCGGGCACCCCACCTTTCTTGTCATTGCGAGCCACCTTCCCCTTCCTGTCATTGCGCGCACCCCACGTCTTTTGTCATTGCGAGCGAAGCGTGGCCATCTCATTGGCTCCACGAGATTGCGGAGCCTGTTCCGAAGCGTAAGCAAGGAATCTCGCTCCTCGCAACAACAGAAGGGGGGAAATAGAGTTGACCCCGTTTAAAACCAGAAAACATTTGATAGTTCAGGGGGTGATATAATACGAACTAACATTTGGAAAAATTGGGCTACTACCTCGGAGGGATAAAAGATGTTGAACATCCGTGCAATTAAGAAAGATACCCTCTATAACGTCATGCTCCAGCAGTTGTATAGCCTTAATTACACGTGGGTGAGATTCGAAGGTTTTATACAGGAGAAAGCTCCCGAAGTATATGGCAGTGAAGAATATTATCAGCTTTTTGAAGACTATGGTTCGGAGGAAGCCAGGCGGTTGGTCAGAGCTTTGGGTTTTCCGAGAGAGGAAATCAAGGACCTGGCCAGGTTTTTAAAATATTCTCACTGGGCTATTTTTGAGAATATCGAAATAGCGGAACTGACCGCAAACAGTTTCAGAATGCGCACACTCGATTGCTCAGCGCAAAGTGCAGCGAAGAAATGGGGGATGGAGTATTATGATTGTAGAACTGGAGGCCTGCGGATTCGCAGCGGTTTCTTTAAAGGTATTAACCCTAAGGCAAAGGTCCAGAGGATTTTTACCCCGCCTGAAGCCAGACCTGAAGGTACACGTGCAATCGTCTCTTGCGAGTGGCTGGTTTCATTGGAGTGAGACACTTCATAGCGGAGAAAAAATAGAGTTGACCCCTTTTTGGTCTTGACAGTGCGGGGGGTCAAGTATATCATTGATAGTATCAGGTAAGAATTCAGGAAGACTTTTACTCCGAAAACGGTCGAAGTATTACAAGGGAGGGGAAGTGAAACACAAATCAATTGCAATCGCTTTAATCGCAGTTCTATTATGTGTGGGTTCAGGTAATACCATCGCTTGCACCACCCCTGTAACCGATTACCACCTAAGTATCAGCAGCACGGAGGGTGGTGACGTCACCGAGCCTGGAGAAGGTCGGTTTTCCTATTGTCCACAACAGGGTGAGAGGGTTAACCTGGTGGCGACTCCGGATCCCGGCTATTGGTTCGTCGAGTGGACCGGCGATGTCGGTACGATTCCCGATGTCAATGCCGCAGTAACCACCATCACCGTGAACGATGATTATTCCATAAAAGCCAACTTCGCCAAGCCCCATAAGATCACTATCTCCAGCACAGAAGGGGGATCGGTAACCACTCCCGGAGAAGGGACTTTTGTCTATGACGAAGGTGATGTGGTGAAACTGGTGGCGACCCCAGATCCTGGCTACTACTTCATCAACTGGACTGGTGATGTGGGCACCATTACCAATGTCAACGCTCCCACAACCACCGTCACCATGAACGACAATTATTCCATAACCGCCAACTTTGAGCAGATACCTCCAGGGAAAGTCGCCCTTACCACCTCCAGCACGGCTGGTGGCTCGGTCACCACCCCTGGTGAAGGGGCTTTCATATATTACGTTGGGAAAGTGGTTAGCCTGGTGGCCAGCCCAGCCAGTGGCTACAGGTTTGTAAACTGGACTGGCAACGTGGGCACTATTGCCAATGTCAACGCTGCCTCAACCACCATCACCATGAATGGAGACTATTCCATAACGGCCAACTTCATGGCGGTATATGACCTCACCATCTCCAGCACCGCTGGTGGGTCGGTAACCACCCCTGGTGCAGGGACCTTCACCTATGATGGAGGAACAGTGGTCAACCTGGTGGCGACGGCAAATGGTGGCTACTATTTCATCAACTGGACTGGTGATGTGGGCACCATTACCAATGTCAACGCTCCCACAACCACCGTCACCATGAACGACAATTATTCCATAACCGCCAACTTTGAGCAGATACCTCCAGGGAAAGTCGCCCTTACCACCTCCAGCACCGCTGGTGGGTCGGTAACCACTCCTGGAGAGGGGACTTTTGCCTTTGACGAAGGAACGGTGGTCAGACTGGTGGCAGAGGCTGACGAAGGCTACCCCTTCCTCAACTGGACTGGCGATGTAGCCACGATCGCCGATGTCAATGCCGCCATAACCACCATCACCATGAACAATAACTACACTATAACCGCCAACTTCGTAGAGATACCGCAGTACGAGCTGACTGTGTCCAGTACTTGTGGAGGATCTGTAACTACCCCTGGAGAAGGCTCATATTCCTATGATGAGGGTGAGGTGGTCAACTTGGTAGCGGAGGCTGATGCCAGCTACCGCTTTGTCAACTGGACTGGCGATGGGGGTACCATCGCTGATATTAACGCTGCCACCACGACCATCACCATAAACGGTGACTACTCCATAAAAGCTAACTTCGTCAGGCAGGACTGAGACTGCTGATAACCAATCAATTAACCTGACGTTGCTTCGCCGGTGCTGAATCATGCAAGCGAGGTACGAGAATCGACGCCCAGCTTTTGTCACTCATACTTCGCTGACTATTTGCCGAACGCAGATGAACTTACGGGAAAATCTGGGAAAAGACTTAGCATCATTAGGGTGATATAATAGTACCAGGGCGTGATGCAGTAGCACGATAAGCCAGAGGTTTTGGGAAAGCCGAATTCTACAAGATGTCAGTAGCTCACCGCACAAAAAACGGTTTGGCAATCTGCGGTTAGGTGTCAAGAACGGACACGCCGAGTCTGGCACACACAAAGTTGATGGTGTAGCGAGCCGGTATGGCTGTAGCTTATTAGTGTCGCCCGTAACCAAGTTAGCTGAAGTATGGCAGGGATGATTAAGTCAAGAGCCCGGAAATGCTTCCCGGCGGTGATGACGTTGATGCTGATTCTGGGATTGTGTGCCGCAGGAGGTCCACTAGGCTGTGGGAACCCGGCGGTCGTCATCCCCGATGCCGGCCTGCAGGCTGCCATCAGGGAAGCCCTGAATAAACCAGAGGGAGACCTCTATGCCTCGGAGCTTGCTTGGTCGGAGTTCCAGAATCTCGATGCTGCTACTAGAGGAATCCAGGACCTACGGGGGCTTGAGTATTGTACCAACCTTAGAGTGCTGATTCTTGCGGCGAACCAGATAAGCGATATATCCCCGCTTGCTAACCTCACCAGCCTGGCAGTGCTGATTCTTGCGGCGAACGAGATAAGCGATATATCCCCGCTTGCTAACCTCACCAACCTGACATGGCTCGAGCTTTGGGGTAACCAGATAAGCGACATATCTCTGCTTGCTAACCTCACCAACCTGACAACGCTGGGTCTTTCGAAGAATCAGATAAGCAATACACTCCCGCTTGCTAATCTCACCAGCCTGACACTGCTGTCTCTTGGGGAGAACCAGATAAGCGATATATCCCCGCTTGCTAACCTCACCAGCCTGACAACGCTGTCTCTTAGTGAGAACCAGATAAGCAATATATCCCCGCTTGCTAACCTTAGCAGCCTGACCGGGCTGGGTCTTGAGCATAACCAGATAAGCGATATATCCCCCCTTGCTAATCTCACCAGCCTGACAGAGCTGAATCTTGCGAGGAACCAGATAAGCCACATATCCCCGCTTGCTAACCTCACCAGCCTGACAGAGCTGGGTCTTGAGGCAAACCAAATAAGCGATATATCCCCGTTTGCTAACCTCGCCAACCTGACACTGCTGTCTCTTAGTGAGAACCAGATAAGCAATATATCCCCGCTTGCTAACCTCACCAGCCTGACAGGGCTCGGTCTCGGGGGTAACCAGATAAGCGATATATCCCCGCTTGCTAACCTCACCAGCCTGACAACGCTGTCTCTTAGTGAGAACCAGATAAGCAATATATCCCCGCTTGCTAACCTTAGCAGCCTGACAGAGCTCGGTCTCGGGGATAACCAGATAAGCGATATATCCCCGCTTGCTAACCTCACCAGCCTGACAGAGCTCGGTCTCGGGGATAACCAGATAAGCGATATATCTTCCCTTTCCAACCTTAGTAATCTAAAGCAACTCGCACTTGAGGGCAACCAGATAACCGATATAAGTGCTTTGTCCGAGCTCACTGATTTGAGAGTCGTCTGGCTCGATAACAATAATATTACCGACATATCGCCCCTCTCCGGTTTGATTAGGATTGGCCAAGTTGAGGAGGACGATTCGTGGCTGGATGAAAGAGAAGGGATAAGAATCTCCCTTGGTCTCCGCGACAATCAAATAACTGACATCGAACCCCTGGTAGAGAATGAAGGGCTTTCAGAAGGGGATGGGATTGACCTTCGAGGTAATCTGTTAAGCAGTGATTCTCTCAACACATACATACCTCAACTTAGGGAGGGAGGTGTGAATGTTCTTTATGATGTTTAAGAACTGCCCCTAGAGCACCACGGCGCTTGATCACCACTGCAGCTTACGCCGCCCCAATGGCAGAGGAAAGAGAAATTGTGTGTGAGTTCAGAGACAAATACCTGCTCACCAACCCGTTGGGGAAGGGTTTGTTAAAGCTTTACTACAAGGTCAGCCCGCCAATGGCTGAGTTCATAACTGAGCATCCAAGCCTGAAGCCAATAGTGAGGGCTGGACTATTGCCCGCTGTGGCCATGAGCGCCATAGCCGTCAACACTACTCCGGTCGAGAAGACGGCCCTAGCAGGCTTGTTGGCGCTCGTTTCAGTTACACTGGCTGTCTGGGCGACGAGGCGGCGAGGCAGAGGTCCACAGTACAACCAAGGGTGAAATTGCACAAAAGCCTGTGCTGGGCGGGGCGATGCCTGGTGGTACCACCGTGACAGTGCGGGGGGAATATGACATAAGCGACAGATTTTGGAGGGACCGAACTATTACGAAGGAGGTGAAGTATGAAGATAATACTTGGTTCGAGCAAACACCATTACATGGCAAGAGCTAGCATCTTTTTAATTGTGGTAGCCTTAGTTGCCGGGATGGTAGGTTGTGGTGGTGGTCCTGTTGAGTACGACCTCACTATCGCCAGTACCGCTGGAGGGTCGGTATTCAACCCTGGAGAAGGCAAGTATACCTATGACGAAGGTGAGGTGGTCAACCTGGTGGCCGAGGCTGAGGAGGGCTACCAGTTTGTCAACTGGACCGGCGATGTGGTCACCATTGCCGATGTCAATGCTGTCACCACCACCATCACCATGAATGGAGACTATTCCGTTACCGCCAATTTTGAGGCCAGCTTTATGATTGCCGCAGGCAGGGAGCACACGGTAGGGCTTAAGCACGACGGCACCGTGGTCGCCGTGGGAAACAACGACTATGAGCAGTGCGATGTCGGTGGCTGGATGGACATCACCCAAGTCGCCGCAGGCGGGTTGCACACGGTGGGGGTTAAGGACGACGGCACCGTGGTCGCCGTGGGAAATAACGATGACAGGCAGTGCGATGTCGGCGGCTGGACGGACATCACCCAGGTCGCCGCAGGCGTCGG
>CAZZAC010000051.1:0-9391 GCA_964652095.1 uncultured Dehalococcoidales bacterium
AGGTCGAAGAGGGGAGTGTCAAAAGAATGAGTCTCTTCTAGCTTGTGCTCGCCAGCTCGGCGTGGGTATCAACAGCATGTGTGGGGGCGAGGGAATATGCCACTCATGCAAGGTGCAAGTTCTAAGCGGCACTGTCTCCAAACCAACGACCAACGAACATGAAGCATTTACCTCACAAGAACTGAAGGAGGGGTGGCGTCTTGCCTGTCAGACTTATCCCGCCAGCGACTGCAAAATAGCTGTGCCCGCCGAGTCCATGACCACCCCACAGCGAGTCCAGGTGGAGGGGCTGGAGATAACAGTCCCCCCCGAGCCATCGGTTCAAGCCTACCGCCTGCAACTAGTAGCCCCGTCCCTGTTAGCCCCCCAGGCTGATGCCGACCGCCTGCTAAAGGCACTAAACCAGCAGCACAAGCTGCGATGCACCAAGGTTAATATTGGTGCCCTGCGCACCATCTCTGACCAACTACGGTCCTGGAAGTGGAAAAGCCAGGCTGTAGTCCATAACGGCGAGGTGATAGCCATTCTCTCCCCAAAAAGCCGCCAGCTGGGGTTAGCCATAGACCTGGGCACCACCAAGGTTGCCGGCTATCTGGTTGACCTGGGCAACGGCCGGACTTTAGCCGCCAAAGGGGTGATGAACCCCCAGATAAGCTATGGAGAGGACATCATCAGCCGCATGACTGCCGTTGTTCACTCGCCAGATAACGCAGCGGCGGTACAGAAGCTGGCGGTTGACGCCATCAACGAGCTGAGCATTGACCTCTGTGCTGAGGCTGGTGCCAAACCTGAAGAAATTGTGGAGGCAGTAGTCGTGGGCAATACCGCTATGCACCACCTGTTCCTCCACCTGCCTGTAAAACAGCTTGCTCTCTCCCCCTTCGTGCCTGCCGTCAGCCAGGCATTGGAAGTCAGGGCTGGGGAGCTGGGGTTAAATATTGCCCCTGGGGCATACGTACACCTGCTGCCCAACATCGCCGGCTTCGTTGGCGCCGACCATGTCTCCATGTTGCTGGCAACAGATGCCTGGCAAGCGAAAGAAACAACGGTGGCTCTGGACATCGGGACCAACACTGAGGTCTCTCTAATCTACAAGGGGAAGATAGCCACCACCTCCTGTGCCTCCGGACCTGCCTTTGAAGGCGGTCATATCAAGTACGGCATGCGGGCAGCCACAGGAGCTATTGAACGCCTGCGCATAGATGGCGATAAAATCCAGTACCAGACCATCGACGGGGCGTCGCCGGTCGGCATCTGCGGGTCGGGCATACTTGATGCATTAGCCCAGCTTTATCTGGCTAAGATTATTGATGAGGGTGGCAGGATAACAGACAATCGACCTCGCGTTCGCGCCTACAAGGGACAGCACGAGTTTATATTGGTCAGTAAGGAGGAGCGGAAAGGAAAGCCAGCCATCACCATCACCCAGACTGACATACGAGAACTGCAGCTGGCTAAAGCCGCCATTCGTACCGGTATTCAGGTGCTTCTGGAAACGAGCGGCTGCTCTGAAGACGATATCAAGCAGGTGATAATTGCCGGAGCTTTTGGCACCTACATCGATGTAGCCAGTGCGGTGACAATTGGCATGTTGCCATCGCTGCCCCTAAACCGCTTCCGGCAGGTGGGCAACGCTGCCGGCATGGGAGCCAAGCTGGCTCTGATTTCCCTTAAATCTCGGGCTAAGGCACAGGCTGTCGCCTCCAGAGTTAGTTATATTGAATTAGCCAGCACCCCTAGCTTTCAGCCAACATTTATGCAGGCAAGTTATCTGGGAAGATACCGGATTATAGACGGCAAGAGGGAGGAAATAGATTGATGGAAACAAAAGTATCAAGCCCAAGCAAGGAAGTAATCATTGGTGATAACCAGCCCACATTGCTTATCGGCGAGCGTATCAATCCCACGGGCAAGGAAAAGCTAACCGAGGCTCTCAAGGCCGGCGACCTGGAGATTGTGCGCAAAGAAGCACTGGCTCAAACTCAAGCCGGGGCAGACATTCTAGACGTCAACGTGGGAGCATTCGGTGTCGACGAGGTAAGCCTGCTGCCCAAGGCGGTGCAGGCAGTAATGGAAACCGTAGATACACCCCTATGCTTTGATAGTTCTAACCACGATGCCCTGGAAGCGGCGCTCAAGGTCTATAAGGGTAAGCCGCTGGTTAATTCGGTTACCGGTGAAGAACATTCCCTGAAAAGGGTCCTGCCCATGATCAAGAAATATGGAGCTGCCGTCATCGGTATGGTGCAGGACGATAATGGTATCCCCAAGGACGCCGACGGAAGGGTGCGGGTTGCCCATAAGATAGTGGAACGAGCCGAGGCGGCAGGTATTCCCCGTGAGGACTTAGTCATTGATTGCATGGCTTTCGCGGTAGGGGCTGAACCCGCCTCAGGAGCGGCAGTCATAGAAGCCATCCGGCGTATTAAGGCCGAACTGGGGGTGAACATGACAATGGGCGCCAGCAATGTATCTTTTGGCTTGCCTGACCGCGGACTGATCAATAACGCCTTCGTGGTCATGGCTATTGCCGCCGGTGCCACATGCCTTATTGCGGATGCGGCTAAGGTGCGCCCAATTATTCTAGCTGCCGAGCTTGTGCTCGGCCGTGACCAGCGCGCCCGACGCTATATTGCAGCGTATCGGCAGCGTCCGAAGCAAGAGAAATAGTAAGAAGTAAATAACAGTGAGGAAAGAATGCCAACAAGGAATATATTAAGCGAGCTAAGTCGATACAAAATAGGTACCTTCGCGAAAAATAAGAAGATGCTCCTGCCAGCCCTACTCGCTATCTTCCTGGTCTTCAGCTTGCTTCTTCCTGCTTCGGTAGCGGGAGCTTCAGCAACTACGCATCTGCCAGATGACCGTTCTATTATTGCGGCAGTAGATAGCTCCAGCCCTGCTTCCGCAATGGCGCTGAATACGCTTCAAGGGCAAGCGACACCCATGGTCGCCGCAGGCTTCTATCACACGGTGGGGCTTAAAGCCGACGGCACCGTGGTCGCCATGGGAGGCAACACCTCCGGGCAGTGCAATGTCGGCAGCTGGATGGACATCATCCGGGTCGCCGCCGGCGTGGCTCACACGGTGGGGCTTAAAGCCGACGGCACCGTGGTCGCCGCGGGATACAACGCCTACGGGCAGTGTAATGTCGGCAACTGGACGGACATAATTCAAGTCGCCGCTGGCATCTATTACACGGTGGGGGTTAAGGCCGACGGCACCGTGATCGCCGTAGGAGACAACATCGGCGGGCAGTGTGATGTTGGCGACTGGACGAACATAATACAGGTCGCTGGAGGTTATGCTCACACAGTGGGGCTTAAAACCGACGGCACTGTGGTCGCCGTGGGATACAAAGGCCTCGGGCAGAGTGATGTCGGCGACTGGAGGGACATCGTCGAGGTCACTGCCGGCAGCTATCACACAATAGGGCTTAAAGCCGATGGCACCGTGGTCGCCACGGGAGACAACGCCTCCGGGCAGTGTGATGTCGGGGGCTGGACGGACATCATCCAGGTCGCCGCCAGATGGGAGCACACGGTGGGGCTTAAGTCCGATGGCACCGTGGTCGCCGTGGGAAAGAACGATAACGGGCAGTGCGATATCGGGGGCTGGACGAACATCATCCAAGTCGCCGCTGGCCTGGCTCACACGGTGGGACTTAGGGCCGACGGCACTGTGGTTGCCATGGGAAAGAGCCACTATGGGCAGTGCGATGTCAGCGGCTGGACGGATATCAGCCGACTTGCCGCAAGCAATTATAACACGGTGGGCCTTAGGAACGACGGCACCGTGGTCGCCGTGGGAAAGAACGATAACGGGCAGTGCGATGTCGGGGGCTGGACGGACATCATCCAGGTCACCGCAGGTTACGGTCACACAGTGGGGCTTAAGGCCGACGGCACCGTGGTCGCCGTGGGATGGAATGACTACGGGCAGTGTAATGTCAACAACTGGACAGACATAATACAGGTCGCCGCGGGCTCCCGGCACACTGTTGGGCTTAAGAACGACGGCACCGTGGTCGCCGTGGGAGATAACCAGTTCGAGCAATGTGATGTGGGGAACTGGACGGACATCATCCAGGTCGCCGCAGGCAATAGTCATACGGTGGGGCTCAAGGCCAACGGCACCGTGGTCGCCGTGGGAACCAGCGAGGACGGGCAGCTTGCTGTCAGTAGCTGGACAGGCATCACCCAGATCGCCGCAGGTGTTAGTCACACGGTGGGGCTTAAGAACGACGGCACGGTGGTCGCTGTGGGAAACAACTACTACGGTCAGTGCAATATCAGAGACTGGACGGATATCATCCAGGTCGCCGCAGGCGGCTATCAAACAGTAGGGCTTAAGGCCGACGGCACCGTAATCGCCGTGGGAAGCGACGCCGGTGGGCAATATGTCATCAATAGCTGGACCGATATCACCCAGGTCGCCGCAGGCGAGTTTCATACGGTGGGGCGTAAGGCCGACGGCACCGTGGTCGGTGCAGGTCCTGATATCGAACTCGCCAAGTGGAATCTGGGGGTTGTCGAGCATAACCTTACCATCTCCAGCACTCCTGGCGGTTCTGTAGCCACACCTGGTGAAGGCGTGTTCACCTATAATGCCGGGATGTTTGTGCGCCTCGTTGCCGAGCCCGAGAAAGGCTACCGCCTTGTCAATTGGACCGGTGATGTGGGCACCATCGCCAATGTTAACGCCGCCACAACCATCATCACCATGGACGGCAACTACGCTGTAACAGCCAACTTTGCACTCAACTGGCCACTAATTGGCGGGATTATAGCGGCAGCAGTGGTGGTGGTGGGGCTAGTGATTTTCTTCGTGCATAGAAGGAGAGCTGCCCGGACAGAAAGGCAAGGCCGAAGAAGAGCTGCCCGGAAAAAACACTGAATTGAGCTTTCAGCCCTTACCTCCACCACTACGCTTCATCAGACTCGCCATGACTTTCGTGACACGATTTCTACAAAATGTCAGAACCCGACAGATATGCGACTAGCCAGCCTTTGGGATGTGGAAATTAATTGCTGAGCCGCTCCCTTGAATCAGCATAACTATAATAAAAAGTACCCCTGGGGTGACTCGAACGCCCGACACGCGGTTTAGGAATTCGAAAGACAATGTGCTACAAAGTACCGCTGAAGCTGTCGGCGTCCTGTACTCCCTCGTCCATCATATCTGTCGGTACTACCCAGTGTCAACATGTGTTATCGAGTTGGTTTGCAAAATGTTTGCAGATTCAGTGACCAATTGGATTTATCTAGCTGCTCATTTTCCTTAGTGCTCTCCATGATGCTATCCCTCAGAAGCTGCAAATTCTCTCCGCAGGGGTATATAAGAGATTCAAATGGCAATCCAGCTTATACCCTTATCAATAAGTCATATTATGAAATGGAAAGGAACGAAGGTTGAAACTAAACCAAAGGCAAAGGCGGTCTCAACACCCTTGATTGAGATGGAGTTTTAGCATTTCTTAGGTTTGTGTGATGCATCGAATCACGATTGCACATTTCTGACCTTTGTGCAATTCGGCAAATTGCACAAAGACTCAGAAAGTTACGCAGCTTTGACCGACTTGTGTACGGTGATTGCTGTCGCCAAGGCGTGTTCAAAACAGCTGGCGTGGGCTGTTATGCTCTCAGCTTTTTCACAACCAGTGCAACATTCTTGCCGAAGGTCCAGACAGTCCTCATCCCCTCTTCATCCTGGGATACCTCGCCCTTTTGCCTGCCGAATGCCATGTTCCAATAGGTCGAACCGGGCACCACCATATCGAGTATCTGAAACCAAAAAGTAAGCTGTGCCACAGTGAAGTTCTGTCCCGCGCGGCGAGCAACCACCAAAGGACCCCCCACCTTACCCTTGAAAGCCTGCCTACCCGAGTGGGAAATATGCCCGGCACGCTCCATGAGGGCCTTTATCAAAGCCGTAGCAGAGCCGTAGTACACCGGTGAAGCCAGAATTATGCCGTCAGCCTCTCGCATTTTGACATAAATGGGGAATAGGTCATCTTCAATGGAACACCGCTCTTCTTTGGCGCATTCTCCACATGCATTGCACGGTTTTATTTCCAGGCCAGCTAACCGAATAAGCTCGGTCTCCAACCCTTCCTCGGCAATGGCCTTAAGCGTATGGGCGGTCAGAATTTCGGTGTTACCGCCCTTCCTTGGACTCCCTACTATACCGATGACTTTCATCCGATACCTTTATCCCTTTGCTTTCCCGCCGTATCAAGAATTCCTCGACCATTCTAACTCGAGACTCGGTGCCAAGGACAAGTGCTTACATTATACGAAACTTCGCGGCGTAACTTCAAGAACCGAGTCGCGCTCTAATCAGCTTTTAGGATTGTGATTCGGAAGTTTCGGTTTAGGGTGGTGCAATTGTCGAAGCGGTCGTGGTTTTTCTCAATCTTGAACAATTTAGTGTTTTGTGACTTCTTGACTCCATAGCACGTCTTGGCCACTACACAAGAAACTATTGACAATTCCTTAATCAGTAGTATTAGCCTTCATGCTTAATAGCTGCTTTAGGACCCTTTCCGGTGGTATCCCAAGGGACTCCAGCATGTGGATAAGCATGAGAGCTGCCTGCAGGCGAGCCTCAGCCTCAGTTCGTTCTCTCTCCTGGTGGCGGTTAGGCCACCTACCCATTAGCAGCTGTTTGAGCCCCCATAGTTGGTGAAGACGCTCTATGACCTCTCCTTCTGTCATGCCCAGGTGGGCGCTCAGTGACTTTATCGTCTCCGGAAACAACTCGCGGGTACCTCTGGGTGCAGTTTTTAGCATCCGGTACGTCTCCTCGGGATTCTGCGGCAGCTTCTTCCAGTCGGCAAAATAGCGACGTGCAGTCCTAGTGCTGATCGAGACCATGGGTGCGACCTCGGCAGGTGTTTTGCCCTCTTCGAAGGCCTCAAAAGCCCTCCGCCTGGCCGACCTCCCGCCGATAACAGAAAATGACCTGGTATTCAGCCACTGGGACGGAAGCCCACTGCTGCCGGATAGCATAACTCATGCCTGGGTGAAACTGGTCCGCAAGTGCGGGCTAAACGGTGTCCGCCTTCACGATGCACGCCATACATATGCTACCATTATGCTCAAGCAAGGCGTACATCCCAAAATAGTCCAGGAGAGGCTTGGACATTCAACCATTAGTACAACCTTGGATACCTACTCACATGTAGCGCCAGGACTTCAGCAAGCTGCTGCTATGGCCTTTGATGATATCCTAAAGAAAGATTCCACCCTGGACAAACAGTTAACAGAGATACTACAGAACTGAATTAGTGCCACCATTTTGTTTGAGCTATTTCCATTCTAGGTGTGGCATTGCTGTTCCACTCCTTTGTGCCTTATACCCTTGCTCTTAACTCTTAATCTTGTTAATATTTCCCATGCAAATAACATCATTATTGCGAGAATCCATCTCTAACGATATTGGAGTCTGATAATGCCAGCACTGCGTACAGTACACATAAAGCGTTTCAAAAACATTGATGATGCTCCTTTCGATTTAGATAAGATAAACGTAATAGTCGGCGCCAATAATTCGGGCAAAAGTAGCATTCTTCAGGCGATACATTTTGCTATTGCAACCATCCAGTCAATGAATCTCGCAGGCTTTCTTTCTGGCACAGGCCCACGGCGTCAAACTGTTGACCCGTCTAACCTCATATACATCCCATCTGAAAATGTTCACGCCCTTGGTTCTGGTGGAAGATTATGGGAGGACCTCGATAAATCCGTTCGAATTGAATTTGTTCTTGACAATGGGCATGTTATAGAAATGTCAATTTTAAAAGGTCGAAACAGAAACATACAAGTCTCTTTGTCTGATGTCGAGATCGCAAGGTCAATTTCGAACCTTGAAGAGCCTTTCACTATATTCACTCCAGGCTTAGCTGGGATTGCAAAGACAGAGCAACACGTTTCAGATGGAGTGCTCTTACGAACAATTGCTAGAGGCGATGCAAATCTAGTTCTCAGAAATACACTACTCCGTTTATGGGATGAACGAAGAAGAAATCAAAACTGGAACAAATTCATTCTTGACTTTAACGAGATTTTCCCCGATATTCAAATTAAGGTTAATTACGCTACTCGAACTGATGAGTTCATCAATGTATACATGAATACTAGGGATGGGAAAATCCCACTTGAACTAACTGGTACAGGAGTATTGCAGACCATTCAAATACTATCCTACATTCATCATTTTAGTCCAAAGATAATAGTAATAGATGAGCCGGATTCTCACTTGCACCCTAATAACCAACGTCTCATATGCTCGCTACTTGCCATGATTTCAGATGATAGGGGAGTTCAAGTTTTGCTTAGTACTCACTCTAGACATGTTATTGATTCATTGCAAAATACTGCTAAGCTTCTATGGGTACGAGCAGGCAAAGTTGAGCCAGTTTCAGATGGTTCAGTATTGTCGATATTGCTTGACCTTGGCGCCCTCGATATCAAAGAGCAGATTCGCGCTGGTTCTCCTTGCTTTATCGTACTTACCGAAGATGCAAGACCCTCTTCTTTGAAGGTTATCCTTCAATCATCTGGATTCGATATGTCCCTTACTGATATAACGTCGTATAATGGCTGTACTTCTCCACATAACCTTCAACCTTTAATTCAAACAATCAAGGAAGTTAACGAGAATGCAGTCATAATCGTCCATAAAGATAGGGATTATTACACTGACCCAGAGATTAGTAATTGGGAGGCTCAAATAAGAAACACGGGAGCTGAACCTTTTGTAACAAATGGTGTGGATATTGAGAGCCATTTTTTGAATTCACGATACCTCGCTTCGGTAAACCCTGGTCTATCATCGGATGAAGCCGAAAGACTTATTCGAACCAGTATTACTGCTTTATATGATGATTCTATATCACATTATGTTAATGGGCGCTGCGACATAGAAAAGAAAGCTAGGACTTATGGCACGTTGGATGTTGGGAATCTTGCAGCTCAAGCTCCTCAAGTGTATGGAAGTGACCCCGACAAATACTGTCACAGTAAAACTGTCATGGCTAAATTGAGACAGCTTTTTCAAGAGAAATTCCATCGTAATCTTGAAGTAAGAACACCAGGCCCACTTATTGCCTCCCAAGTATTGTCTAGCATTGCTAGACGAGTACCCTTAGAAAGAACCTAACTCACAATACACCTCCCACTCTCCCCCCTCCCAAGCCCTTCATTTTACGTTCATTACCTTTAGCATTTATGACCCACCTCAGGTATTTCAGAGTGGAATTAGTGCCAAATTAGTGCCATTTAATGATAATGCCCCATGCCATAACCTGGTATAGGGCTTATTTTAGCTTCAAAATATGGCGTCCCTGGAGGGATTCGAACCCACGACCCGCTGCTTAGAAGGCAGCCGC